>JACZJI010000130.1 GCA_014860665.1 Bacteroidales bacterium
TATGCTACTTGTTTTATTAGCAATGGAATTCATCAAATTATAACAAGAATAATTTTAAAATTTATAAGATCAATAATTAATAGACCATTTTTGTTTTTAAGTTTAATACGAAAATAAAAACTGACACTTTTTCAGATAAAAACATAGAAAAGTCTTGTTACGCCTCAAGAGGAATGATGCTGTCAGGTCTGACAAAAATGGAAAAATTGTCTGTTTGAGCTTGAAGAGAAATAAAAAAGCGGTAGAAATTTTCCTACCGCTCATTTAATCTTCATAATTATTTCGTTACTTTTTAAATTCAGCTCTTATGCGTTTTTTATCGATTTTTCCTACGGATGTTTTAGGAATAGTAGCCACAATATCAATACGTGAAGGAATCGCCCATTTATTAATAACACCTTTATCCACAAATTTTTGCATGTATTTTATCAATGCCTCTGGTTTGGTTTCTGCTTCTTCCTTTAAAACAACAATAGCATATGGCCGCTCTGACCATCTGGCATCGGGAATTCCGACAACTGCCACTTCCGATACACTTTGATGAGTGCTTATCAGGTTTTCGATTTCCAGCGAAGAAATCCATTCACCTCCGGTTTTGATGACATCTTTAATACGATCGGTGATGGTAAAGAAATTCTCCTCGTCCACAAAAGCCACATCACCGGTATGCAGATAACCTCCTTTCCATAGATCCCCACTCCTTTCCTCTTCCTTATAATAAGATTGCGTCAACCAGGGCGATCGGCATACGATTTCACCGACTGACTCCCCGTCTGGAGGCATTGGTTTCATTCTTTCGTCTACCACTTTCATATCAACCAGAGGTATCGGGATTCCTGTTTTTGTCCTGATCGAAACCTGATCATCAATACTTAGCTCTTTCTTTTTGTCATCAAGATAAGTAAGAGAAAGTATAGGGCATGTTTCAGACATACCATAACCAGTAATCACATCAATACCCAACTCTATCGCTGCTTTAGCAAGTCCTGCAGGCAAAGCCGAACCACCTATTACAACTTTCCAATGGCTCAGATCCACAGCTTTGGCAACAGGGCTCGAAACCAACATATGCAAAATGGTAGGTACACAATGCGAAAAAGTCACCTTTTCTGTCAGCAACAAACGAAGCAACATCTCAGGCTCATAACGGCCGGGATAAACCTGTTTCACTCCAATAAGTGTGGCTATGTATGGTACACCCCAGGCATGAACGTGAAACATGGGCGTAATAGGCATATAAACATCACCTGACCTAAAACGGCAAATAGAATCATAACTTCCGAATATCAATGCTCCGGCCAGCGTATGAAGCACCAGTTGCCTGTGCGTAAAATAAACAGCTTTTGGATTTCCGGTTGTACCAGTAGTATAAAACATGGTAGCCACTGAGTTCTCCTCAAAATCAGGGAACTCATAAACATCGCTGGCGCGTGTCATAAGCTCTTCATAATTTCCTGAGATCGGAACATCTATCTCCGAAAATACTTCTTCGTCACTCATCAAAACACACGGCGCCGAAACTTTCAGTCGACTTTTTATACCCTTCATCAACGGCAGAAAATCAGTATTTGTAAATACTATTTTATCCTCAGCGTGATTCATGGTATACAGAACCTGATCAGGTGAAAGCCTGTAATTCACCGTGTGCAGCACCGCACCAATCATCGGAACCGCAAAGAAAAGCTCAAGATAGCGCGGGGTGTCATATTCCAGAACCGCTACTGTATCCCCAGCCTGAACACCTAATGTTTCCAAAACATTAGCCAGCTTTCGAACACGCTTATTTAGTTCAAAATAGTTGTATCGTGAAATATCTCGGTAAACAATTTCATTCTCCGGATTGTACTTCAGGGAGTCGTTTAAAATCCGTTTGATCAGCAAAGGATAAGCGTAAGCTTCATCCGCCGAAGGCAAAATCTTTGTTTTAAGCATAGCGGTAAATATTATGATGTAAATTATTTCAATATATTCAGAATGAACGTAATAGAATATCTCTTTTCCGCAGGGCCATCAACAAATATAGACAATTATATCCTTGAAACGAAACACATCTGAACAAAATTCACAAGTAAAGAGGTTTTACCGCCTATTTTATGATTTTTTAAGCAATGGCAAATTAAGCTGATAGTAAATCAGATGATGTAAAAAGTGGAATCGATAATTAGTACCGTTAAAAATTTTGTTGAAATTTTTCCTGTATTTTATCAAGACAAAGATTACCGATACTACCTTCGTGGGAATAACGGACATTTTTATCCGGTTTGAAATTCCCTTCCAGAATTTCCTTCCCAATCTTTTGATATGCCTCACGGAAAGACATTCCTTCCATAACGAGCTTGTTGGCGGCTTCGGCACTATACAAATAGTCGTAGATTTTATTATCCAGAACATGCTCATTTACTTGCACATGCTGGAGCATAAAATCTGTGATAGTCAGATTTTCTTTCAAAACCTCTATTGCAGGGATCAAACTTTCTTTTAAAAGCTGAAAATCACGATGATAACCACTTGTCAGATTATTTGTCAGCAAAGTAATTTCGCTCGGAAGATTTTGAATTTTATTGCTTTTGGCACGCAATAGTTCGAAAACATCAGGGTTTTGTTTATGAGGCATAATACTGGAGCCTGTGGTAAGCTCTTTGGGGAAACCCAGAAAATTAAAGTTAGGGCTCATGAACAAACATACGTCCGAAGCTAGTTTTGACAAAGTTCCTGACAAGGATGCCATAGCAAAAGCTACGATTTTTTCCAGTTTGCCACGACTCATCTGCGCAGCAACTGAACTGTATTTTAAAGTTGAAAAACCCAATAATTCGGTTGTATATTTTCTATCTATGGGAAAACCCGTTCCGTATCCGGCGGCTGATCCCAGCGGATTCTGATCTGCTATTTTTGCAGCGGCATTCAGCATGATAAGATCATCAACCAGACTTTCTGCATACGCGGAAAACCACAATCCAAAGGAGGAAGGCATCGCAACCTGCATGTGAGTATAACCTGGAATCAGTACACTTTTATGCTTCTCGCTTAAAGAGATCAATGTGACAAAAAGATTCTTCAATAATTTCTTTATTCCAACTATCTCCTCTTTGACATAAAGATGCAGGTCCACCAAAACCTGATCGTTCCGGGAACGAGCTGTATGAATCTTCTTTCCCGCTTCTCCGATATGTTTGGTGAGCTCAAATTCGATTTTACTATGAACATCTTCAAATTCTTCTTCTATAACGAAGGTCCCATCATTAATGGTTTTTTGAATTTCTGCCAATCCACCTAAGATTTGTTTGAGCTCTTCATCTGTCAAGACACCAATCTTTTTAAGCATGCTAGCATGTACCATGTTACCCAGCACGTCGTATTTGGCCAGTTTCAGATCGAGCACCCTGTCGTTTCCGGTAGTGTATTTTTCCACAATACTTTCAGTATCGTAACCTTTATCCCAAAGTTTCATAGTTGTATGTTATAAGATTTCACTAAAAATTTTCACAAATAAATCGATACCTTCCTCAATTTCATTGAGGAAGATTAACTCATCGGCACTGTGAGATCGTTTTGAATCACCGGGACCCATTTTCAGAGAAGGGCACGACAAAACAGATTGATCAGATAGTGTGGGAGAACCGTAAGTTTCCCGTCCATACTTCATTCCTGCTCTCACAATTGGATGATTTGCATCTATGGAAGAAGAATTCAGATTGAATGAGCGTGCCACCATCTTACTTTTGGTATGCGCATCTACAAAATCAAATATTTCTTTGTTTTGGTACAAATCGTTGACGCGAATATCTACTACAAAATGACAGGTACCCGGAACGACGTTGTGCTGTTGCCCGGCCTCGATCTGGGTTACGGTCATCTTCACTTTCCCCAGCATGTTTGAGATTTTGGGAAAGTCATAATTTTTGATCCAGATAATGTCTTCAAGCGCATTGTAAATAGCGTTTTCTGTGTTATCATGTGCTGCATGGCCTGGCTTGCCCGGAGCATAACCGTCCAGCACCAGCAATCCTTTTTCAGCAATAGCCATCTGCATTAGTGTAGGTTCTCCAACTATAGCAAAATCAATTTCAGGCAACTCCTTCAACAAGCTGTTCAGACCATTGGGGCCGGAGCTTTCCTCCTCTGCCGTAGCCGCCACAATCATATTGAATTTTAAATCCTTGTGTTCGTAATAATAAACGAATAAGCTCAGCAATGAAACAAGTGGACCACCGGCATCGTTACTTCCTAGTCCGAAAAGTTTATTTTCAGAAATTTCCGGTTTAAACGGATCACGAGTGTAGGCTGTATTTGGTTTCACTGTATCGTGATGTGAATTCAACAAAATAGTGGGCTTAAAAGCATCGAAATATTTGTTCTTAGCCCAGACATTATTGTTGGAAGTAAAAAATTGAACGCCATTTTGCTGAAACCATTCCTGTATGATCAGACTGGTTTGATCCTCTTCTCCCGAAAAGGACGGAGTTTGGATCAATTTTTTTAGCAATTCTACTGCATTATGTTGTAACTCGTTTATTCTCATCTTATAAAATCAATTTCGTACACAATTCACACGTTCCGTTGATTATCCCGGCATCGCCAATGATCACACTGGAAACATCATTTTTCAAGGCATCAAATCCCATTTGCAATTTTGGCAACATACCAGAATGCACCCTTTCTTCCTCAACCAGTTGATTATACAGTTTTGAGTCTATCACTGAAATCACGGAGTCCGAATCCTCAACATCCTGTAAAACACCTTTCTTTTCAAAACAAAAATCCAGTTCTGTTTCATAATACTGACTCATGGCAGCAGCCAGCATGGAAGCAATCGTATCCGCATTGGTATTCAGAAGCTGTCCGGTTTGATCATGAGTTATAGCACAAAAAACAGGGACCAGTCCTTGTTTCAGAAAACCATCTATGATAAGAGAATTCACCTTTTTAATATCGCCTGCAAACCCAAAATCTATCTCACAAACCGGTCGCTTTTCTGAGGCTATACAGTTGGCATCGGCTCCGGTAAGCCCTAGTGCATTACAATCCAATGACTGAAGATTAGCAACAATCTGTTTATTAATCAAACCTGCATAAACCATGGTCACAATTTCCAGATCCTGAGCCGTCGTGATTCTTCTTCCACCTGACATTTTTGGCTCCAAACCCAGTTTCCGGCTCATTTCAGAGGCCAGCTTGCCTCCGCCATGAATCAGGATTTTGTTTCCGGAGATGCTCGAAAAGTCATTCAAAGCTTTGTCAAGACTAATTGGATCATCAATCAGGTTTCCTCCTATTTTTACAATCTTCAGTTTGCTTTTCATGAGTTAATTTTTTCAGGATAATACAGTCTTCATCGCATTGATAAAAAGATCGACATGCTCTTTTTCAATGACCAGAGGCGGTAAAATACGGAGCAAGTTAGGATTAGAGGAAGAACCAGTAAAAATGTGATGCTCATAAACCAGTTTTTCACGAATTTCTTTTACAGGAAAATCAAATTCGGCACCCAGCATCAGTCCTTTTCCTTTCACCTTCTTAATTTTTGGAAGCTGCTTTAATTGTTCTGCAAGGATACTGCTGACGGATTGCACATTCGATAAAATTTCCTCCTTTCCCATCACATCCAGTACAGCAAGACTTGCAGCACATGCCAGAGGATTACCTCCGAAAGTGGTTCCCAGCAAACCTGGTTTCGCCTTAATGCTCGGATTTATCAAAACACCTCCAATGGGGAAGCCGTTACCCATGCCTTTGGCCATGGAAATAATATCCGGCTGTATACCTGCATACTGATGTGCAAAGAATTTTCCGGTACGACCAAAACCACTTTGAACTTCATCCAGAATTAAAATAATGCCCTGCTTTTTACATATCTGAGAAAGCAATTTTAAATAAGACTCTGTAGGTGCGTCCAAACCTCCGACTCCCTGAATCCCTTCCACAATCACAGCAGCAATATCTCCATGACTGATAGCATCATAAATCTGATCCTCATCGTTCAAATCCAAATAAATAACCGGAAAATTTTTATGATTCAGTGGCGATGATAGATTGGGATTATCAGTCACATTCAATGCTGCAGAAGTTCTTCCGTGGAAACTTCCCTTAAAAGCGATGACTTTCTTTTTGCCTGTATGAAAGGACGCCAGCTTCAGCGCATTTTCGTTGGCTTCGGTACCCGAGTTGCACAAAAATAATTTATAATCATCATAGTCACTGAAAGTCACCAGTTTCTTTGCCAGTTCTTCCTGAACAGGCATCCCGACCGAATTGGAATAAAAACCAATGTTATCGAGCTGATTTTTGAGCATGGAAATGTATTCCGGATGCCCATGTCCTATGGAAATTACACCATGCCCGCCATAAAAATCGAGATAACGTTTTCCCTCATCATCCCATAGATAAGCACCTTTTGCCTTATCGATTGTTACATTAAATCTTGGATATACATCAAATAAATATGACATCTTCTTCTTTATATTTTTCTATGAATCAACACTTTTCTTAATATTCGAAATCATCTCATACGAAGCAGATAAACCTCTGATCAATGCGGAACTGAGACCTTTATGCTCCATTTCATTCAGACCACGGATGGTGCATCCCATTGGCGTGGTGACTTTGTCAATTTCACGTTCCGGGTGCGCTTCCGCATTTTGTGCAAGGATGCTTGCCGCACCGAGACTGGTCTGAACTGCGATGAACTTGGCTTCGTCTGCATCGAATCCCATTTGGATTCCACCTTGAGTTGTGGCCCTTATCAACCTCAACCAAAATGCAATTCCACTGGCTCCCAGCACAGTGGCAGCGCGCATCAGATCGTCGTCAATCAAAAGTGTTTTGCCAAGACAGGAGAAAATATCTTCCGCCACTTTCACACTTTGTGCATCACTTTCGGAACTCAAACACGTCATGGATTGCCCAACTGCAATAGCCGTGTTAGGCATAGCACGAACAATTCTGGTTTCATCACCCAAATGATGATGAAGATCTTTCAACGTCAGTCCCGTGATGGTTGAAATGACAATCTGATCTTTTATAAAAGCTTTGATCTGCCCGGCAATTTTGGGCAACTGTCCGGGTTGAACGCAAACAATCACCACATCTGAATTCTGGACTGCAACAACATTATCTGTACTAAACAAAACATTTTTAAGGGAACCAGGCAATGTATCCGGCAATTTTCTTTTTGTAGCAACGATTTGAAGTCTTTCATTGAGTGAAGACTCATGCAGTCCTTTAATTATAGCCATCCCTAGGTTTCCCGCCCCAAGAACAGCAATCTTAATCTTGTCGGATTCTTTCATTTTAAAAATAATTTGGTTTAAGAATGAGCCCTGCATTCTGCGCAAAGCCAAACATCAAATTCATATTTTCCACTGCCTGACCAGCGGCCCCTTTAAGTAAATTGTCAATGACTGATGTGATCAGCACCTTACTCTCATGCTTTTCCACATGCAGCAACCCATAATTGGTGTTAACCACCTGCTTTAGATGGATTGATTTGTCGCTGACAACTGTAAAAACCGATTCTTTATAAAAGGTTTTGTAAAACGTCACCAGTTGCTCTTCCGGGAGGTCACAATTTGTATAGATGCTGACAAGAATCCCTCGGGTGAAATTTCCTCTTACGGGGATGAAATTCAGCTTACTTTTCGATTCAGTTCCGAAAGATGCCAGTGTTTCACCTATTTCTCCCAAATGCTGATGTGTAAATGGTTTGTAGATCGAAACGTTGTTGTTGCGCCAGCTGAAATGCGTAGTTTCCGTCATAGAGTTCCCAGCTCCTGTGGACCCGGTAATTCCGTGAATATGCACCTCGTCCTGAAGAAGACCTTTTGCAGCCAATGGCAGTAGCCCTAACTGAATGGCAGTAGCGAAACATCCCGGATTGGCAATAAACTGAGCCTTTTCAATCAATTCCCGATTCTTTTCCACCAGTCCGTAAACAAACTTTTTGTTTTGAAAAACAGCATTTTCTTTCAGTCTGAAATCGTTGCTCAGATCGACGATCTTTGTACTTTCCGAAAACTGATGTTCGTTGAGGAACTTCATCGAATTCCCATGTCCCAGACACAGGAAAACCACATTCACCTCCGGATTGATTTTGTCCGTGAACTGTAACTCCGGATTCGTAAAAAGATCCTGATGTACGTCCATGACTTTTTTCCCGGACTGAGAATGACTGTAAACAAAATCAATGTTTACTTCCTGATGATTGATCAGTATGCGAATCAACTCACCGGCCACATAACCCGTTCCGCCAACAATTCCTGCCTGTATCATTTTTTACCGTTTACACTTTGATAAATATTGATTGGATTGGAAAGAATTTTAATAAATCCTTTTACATCTTCCCCTGACCATGCTTTGTTAATTTCTCCGTAATCTCCAAAGCCGGAAGCCATCAGATCATGTTCCGATTTTATCCCCTGAACCTCGAAGCGATATGGATGCAAAGCCACACTTACTTTACCGGAGACATTCTCCTGCGTATCTTGCAGGAAACCCTCTATGTTCCGCATCACCGGCTCAAAGTACTGTGCTTCATGTATGAACATCCCGTACCAGTTGGCCAATTGTTCTTTCCAATAAAGCTGCCATTTGGTCAAAGTATGTTTTTCCAATGTGTGATGCGCTTTGATGATGATACTGGCAGCCGCCGCTTCGAAACCAATTCTGCCTTTGATTCCGATAATGGTGTCGCCGGTATGCATATCTCTGCCGATAGCATATTTTCCAGCAATTTGCTCAATAGCTTGAATGGCTTTCACTGGCTCCGTTTTCTTTCCGTTCAAACCACAAATCTCCCCTTTCTCAAATTCAATTTCGATTACCTGGGATTCGGTTTCTTTTATCTGGCTGGGATAAGCACTTTCCGGCAATGGATCATAGGAATTCAGCGTCTCGACTCCTCCGATGCTGGTTCCCCAGAGACCTTTATTCAAGGAATATTTAGCTTTGGTCCAATCCAGTTTCATACCGGCACTTGCGAGATAATCAATTTCCTGTTTTCTTGAAAGCTTTTGGTCACGCACTGGAGTAATAATCTCTAACTCTGGAGCCATCAGTTTAAATATCAAATCAAAACGGATTTGATCATTGCCCGCACCAGTGCTTCCGTGAGCAATGTATTTCGCTCCAACTGATTGAGCATATTCTGCCAGCGCAACGGCCTGATAAATTCGTTCAGCACTTACCGACAGAGGATAAGTATTGTTCTTAAGAATATTACCAAATATCAGATACTTGACAATATGTTTATAAAATGCCTCGGTCCCTTCAATAGTTTTATGATGTACTGCGCCCAGATCGTAAGCACGTTGTTCAATTTCCTTTACTTCAGTTTCAGAAAAACCACCTGTATTTACAATCGCCGTATACACTTCCAGGTCTTTTTCTTTCAACAAATATTTGACACAGTAGGAAGTGTCCAATCCACCGCTAAAGGCCAGTAATACTCTTTCTTTCGTCATTTCTTCAGTATTTTATTGATTTTTGGATATAGAATTCCTTTGGGGAGAAATACTTTTTTCTGCTGGGAAAGGAATTTTTTAAACTGTTCCCAGGATTGCGAAGATTTTGGTTTCTCATCCTGTTTTGTATTGTTCTGAGGAATACAGACCATTCCGGTGCAAAGACACATCTTTCTATCGGTCCGCATCAGAATATCATAATTGGTGCAGCTTTCACAACCTTTCCAGAATTTTTCATCGGTTGTCAGTTCTGAGAAAGTAACTGGTTTATACCCCAGTTCAGAATTGATTTTCATTACAGCCAGGCTTGTGGTGATACCGAAAATCTTTGCATCAGGAAATTTCTTTCTGGAAAGTTCGAAGATGGCTGTTTTAATTTTCTTTGCCAACCCTGTCTGACGATAATCAGGATGGACAATCAAACCCGAATTGGCGACAAATTTTGCATTGTCCCAACTTTCAATGTAGCAAAACCCAACAACTTTTTCCCCTTCAAGGGCAATCACGGCCTTGCCTTCAATAATTTTAGTCTGAATATATTCGGGTTTTCGTTTTGAAATACCGGTTCCCCTTAATTGAGCGGCTTCCTCAATCATGTTACATATCGTAACAGCATACTTTTCGTGGCTGTGATCAGCCACAGATATTACTACTTGCATAGGTAAAAATTTCTAAAGGATTAGAAACTATGTGAATTAAAAAAAGATTTATGTAAAAGGGCAGGGTACGGAACCCCGCAGAAAATATTAAACCCCGAAGGGGGGCCTAAACCTTAATTCGAAAGCAAGAGCAACACCAAACACAACGGGACGCTGTGTGTGCATTAAGAGGTATGTGTTTTTCTGCTTCATATCGGGAGCAAATATATACTTTTTTTCATACGGCAAAATTTTTATGACTTTTTTTAACACACGGATAGCAAGTAAGTTCCGGCAGAAAAATCAAATACACCCTATGCAAACGTTTTCTAAAGAATTCACTGTTTTATAAAAGAAATTGATTATTATTGTTAATTACTACTAAAAAAGGCCTTATGAGAGGCAAATTATCTGCCTTTTAATGATTATGTTTGCAAAATCAAAAAATAATTTTAGCCAATAATCCAAAATAATTCAGAGCTATGAAATTGCACCATATAGGATTGAATATTTCTACTGAAGAGGAAGTGGACCATTTTTACACCAGTATTTTAAAATTCTGGCCTAACCGCAAATATGAGATCACCAATGTGATGTCACGTGAGGTTTTCCAGCGCGAAAGTGAAGGCAAAGTTTTTACCGTGCGCAATGCCGATCTTGTACTGGAATTATTTTTAACGGGAGAAGGACATTCCACGGGATTTCAACATGTCTGCCTGGAAGTAAATGATAGGGAACATGTGGCAGAAAAAGCCAAGGCTTATGGTTATCCTGTCATCCGGCTAAAAAGAGAGCCCAACGATATGCTTTTCATAAAGGACAAGACCGGTAATATTTTCGAGCTGAGAGTTCCCGGGGAGGAAAAGCAGGATTAATCCTACTTTTGGTTATTTCGTAAACAGCCAGTTATGTATCAACATCTTTTCGGGCCTGTACCGTCTCGCCGTTTGGGAATGTCGTTGGGTGTAGACCTTGTTCCTCACAAAGTATGCTCTCTGAATTGTGTATATTGTGAATGCGGACGCACTACTGAGCTGACACTTGAACGAAAAGAGTATGTTTCCTGCAAAGAGGTTACCAAAGAGATCGAGCATTATCTAACAAACAATCCAGCGCCAGATTATATAACATTTTCCGGTTCCGGGGAACCTACATTAAATATCAGGATCGGTGACGTGCTGAGATTTATAAAAAGTAAAAATTCTAACATCCCCGTAGCAGTTCTGACTAATGCCACATTACTTTATGATCCGGAAGTAAGAAAAGAATTGCTCGCAGCAGATTTGGTTTTGCCATCGTTGGATGCTGCGGAAAAGTCATCTTTTCTTAGAATAAACAGACCATTTCACGATTTGGATATTGAAAAATACATTCAGGGAATTGCGGATTTCAGGAATGAATTTCATGGCAAAATATGGCTTGAGGTACTTATTCTTCCCGGATTTAATGATGATGTAAAAAATCTGGAAGCCCTTAAAACGGCATTCCGGAAAATAAACCCGGATGAAATTCAATTAAACACACTTGACAGACCGGGGACTATCGAAAACTTAAGAGCTGCAACACACAAAGAATTACAGAATATTGTAGATTTCTGGAATCTGGACAACGTAAAAATCATAGCAGCTGCACCAAATCGGAAAAAGATCATTTCCTATCGTGACGATATAGAGTCTACGATTTTGGAAACCATCAAGCGTCGTCCATGCACATTAGAAGATCTGCATAAGATTCTGGGGCTTCATCCCAACGAAATCAATAAATATCTGGATGTTTTGGAAAATGAGACAAAAATCAAATCAACCAGAGAGAAGAGAGGCTTATTTTACAAAATAGCATAAATTTATAATCCGCTCATGCGTCATATAATACAAATGTTTGCTCCAAAGAAATAAAATATTCAAAAAAAATTGTTCAGTTAAAATAATGTTGCTATTTTTGCAGCCCAAAATTTAGAAAATAAACACTATGTATCTATCTGTTGAAAAGAAAAAAGAGATTTTAGGACAGTATGGAAAGAATGAATTTGACACAGGCTCTGCAGAAGGACAGATTGCTCTTTTCACTTTCCGAATCAACCATCTGACCGAACATCTTAAGAAAAACAAAAAAGATGTTTTCACTCAGCGTTCATTAGTCCGCTTGGTTGGAAAACGCAGAAGATTGCTTGATTATCTGAAAGAAAAAGACATTGAAAGATACCGTGCTATAATTAAGCAACTAAATCTTAGAAAGTAAAAATATATCATTTCGCAGAAGAAGGCAATTTTCCCGATTGCCTTTTTTTGTGTTTTTTGAAAGTTGGTGCTAAACTAAAATATCCCGCTCATTGAAATCAGATAAATAAGAACTGACCTCCGACTTTATTATCTTATTATCAGTATTTTACATCAGCTTTTATTTAACTACTAATAATAAATAGACATTATGTCCATACAAGCGATTACAAAAACATTTCAAATGGGCGACGGAAGGTCCATCACCCTGGAAACAGGCAAACTGGCCAAACAGGCAGACGGATCAGTGGTTGTCAAAATGGGGAATACCCTGTTACTGGCCACGGTTGTTGCAGCTCAAGACGCAAAAGAAGATGTCGACTTCTTACCTTTATCTGTTGATTACAAAGAAAAATATGCTTCTACTGGTAAATTTCCTGGTGGATTTTTTAAACGCGAAGGACGTCCTTCCGAATACGAGATATTAATTTCGCGATTGGTTGACCGCGCTTTAAGGCCTTTGTTCCCTGATGATTTTCATGCAGAAACACAGGTAATTATTCAACTGTTTTCGGGCGGGGAGAACGAGTCACCGGATGCCTTGGCAGCCCTTGCCGCTTCTGCTGCCCTTACCGTTTCGGATATTCCTTTCAACGGTCCTATTTCTGAAGTAAGAGTGGCACGAATCAATGGCAAATTTGTCATTAACCCGGGATTGAAAGAGATGGAAGAAGCTGATCTGGAATTGATGGTTGCTGCCAGTGAAGATAACATTCTTATGGTTGAAGGCGAAATGAAAGAAGTTTCTGAAGCCGTGATGCTTGAAGCATTAAAAACTGCCCACGATGCAATTAAAATACAATGCCAGGCTCAGAAAGAGCTGGCCGAAATGGTAGAAAAATCAAAGACCAAAAGGGAATATTGCCACGAAAACAACAACGAAGAACTCCGTGAGAAAGTAAAAGGAGCTACTTACCAAAAATGTTATGACATCGCCTTAAAGGGAAATCCCGACAAACATGCCCGTTCTGATTCCTTTAAAGCTGTTCTGGAAGAATTTCTTCAGGGATACACTGAAGAAGAACGTGCAGAAATTCAGGGCCTTGCCAAACGATATTTCCATGACGTTGAAAAAGAAGCTGTTCGTAATGTCATTTTAAATGAAAGAATCCGTCTGGATGGCCGGAAATTAAATCAAATCCGCCCTATTTGGAGCGAAATTGATTACCTTCCTGCCACACACGGTTCAGCCATTTTCACCCGTGGTGAAACACAGGCACTTGTAACCGTTACTTTAGGAAGCAAAATGGATGAGCAAACCATTGATGGCGCTGTGATTGAAGGCAGCAGCAAGTTCATCCTGCATTATAACTTCCCTGGTTTTTCAACAGGTGAAGTAAGACGTTTCGGAAGCCCGGGACGTAGAGAAATCGGTCACGGAAACTTGGCCATGAGAGCGTTGAAAGAAGTCATTCCCACCGGCGAAGAAAATCCTTATACTATCCGTGTAGTATCTGAAATTCTGGAATCTAACGGATCTTCTTCTATGGCTACCGTTTGCGGCGGAACACTGGCCTTAATGGACGCCGGAGTGAAGATCAGGAGACCTGTTGCCGGAATTGCTATGGGTTTGATCACCGACACCAAGGCCGAAAAATATGCAGTATTGTCTGATATTCTCGGAGATGAAGACCACCTTGGAGATATGGACTTTAAGGTTACAGGAACCAAAGACGGAATTACTGCTTGCCAGATGGATATCAAAGTAGATGGACTGTCTTACCAAATTCTTGAAGAAGCACTGGAACAAGCTCGTCAGGGAAGAATTCACATTTTGGGTGAGATGGCCAAAACAGCCACTGAACCCCGCGCCGATTACAAAGAGCACGTTCCAAGAATTGAGCGTATGAGCATTCCTAAAGAATTTATCGGAGCTGTGATTGGACCTGGCGGAAAAGTAATTCAGGAAATGCAGCGCGAAACCAACACCACCATTGTGATTGAAGAAGTTGGTAATTTAGGAATGATCGATATTGTTTCTCCCGATAAAGCTTCCATCGAAGCTGCTAAAGCAAGAATTCGTGGCATCGTAGCTGTTCCTGAAATTGGTGAAATTTATGACGGTACTGTAAAAAGCATTGTACCTTTTGGAGCTTTTGTTGAAATTCTTCCCGGAAAAGAGGCTCTGCTTCATATTTCTGAAATAGAATGGAACCGCCTTGAAAAGGTGGAAGAAGTTTTGCATGAAGGGGATAAAGTAAGAGTAAAACTCATTGGAATCGATGATCGTAACGGTAAAATGAAACTTTCACGTAAAGTACTTCTTGAAAAACCTGAAAGAAAATAATTCAGGAAACGAAACTTTTTTTCAGAATGTTCGTAAGTATTAACCGTTATAATAAAAAATAGCAGTAAACACATATGAGGCAACTTAAAATTACCAAACAGGTAACCAACCGGGAAACCGCTTCTTTAGACAAATATCTTCAGGAAATTGGAAAGGTAGATTTAATTACTGCCGAGCAAGAAGTTGAACTGGCGAGGCGGATTAAACAGGGGGATAAAAAAGCATTGGAGGAACTTACAAAAGCAAATTTACGTTTTGTTGTTTCTGTATCTAAACAGTATCAAAATCAAGGTCTCAGTCTCCCGGATTTGATTAACGAAGGAAATCTCGGGCTTATAAAAGCAGCCCAAAGATTTGATGAAACCCGTGGATTTAAGTTTATTTCTTATGCTGTTTGGTGGATTCGTCAGTCTATATTGCAGGCTTTAGCTGAACAATCTCGTATCGTTAGGCTTCCCTTAAACAAAATCGGTTCAATTAATAAGATTAATAAAGCTTCAGCCATGTTGGAACAAGAGCTGGAGCGTGAACCTGATTACAAGGAAATTGCCGGCATGGTTGAAATGTCTGAAAATGAAGTAAAGGAATCTAAAAGAAATGCCGGACGACATGTTTCTATGGATGCTCCTTTGATTCAGGACGAAGACAACAACATGTACGATGTGCTGAAAAGTGAAGAGTCTGTCACTCCCGAAACCGGATTGATTTACGAATCACTAAGAAAAGAAATCAACCGTGCGATCTCAACGCTTACCCAGCGTGAAGCCGATGTGATTCGTCTTTATTTCGGACTGAACGGCGGTCATCCTATGACTTTGGAAGAAATTGGTGAAAAATTTGACCTGACTCGCGAACGCGTCCGTCAAATCAAAGAAAAAGCCATTCGGAGGCTGAAACAAACTTCCCGGAGTAAAATCCTTAAATCTTATTTGGGATAGTTTCTAAAAAATAATTAAAAAAGGCGCCTCTCCAAGGCGCCTTTTTTTTTACAAAAAACACAACTTCACCGAACTCATATCAGACAAGAATAAAATCCACTTTATCCTGATTCCTACTTTCTATTTTCCGAATTATACTAATTCCGGTCATTAATCAGACCCCATTCATCCCCCTTTCAAGTCTATGTTAAAGCATAGGTTAACCCGAGGTTGATTCGAGGTTAATTCGAAGTTAACCCGAGATAAATTCGTTTAAACTCGAATAAACTTTGAATAAAATATGATTTAAAATCAGGCTTAATGTAGCCCATAACAGGGATTAATGAGGTTATGAATACCCGAAAAGCAATTATTGACTCTTTTGCTCTATATCTTTCATCTATTGTGAAGGTAACTAATGCAATAAGGTTTGTTCCAGAGAAAAAACAGAAGCAATTTTTCCAGATTTGGAATCAGGATTTAAAATCTTTAAGAAATCATTAGTTGAAAAAGAAAAGGTACCGTGTAAGGTACCCTCTTTTGTCTGATAATTTTATTATTCCTAAATAACAGGGCTTTGGGCAGACTGATTGTTATAATCTTCAATGATTTTTAATCTTAACTCATCGGTCTCATCATAAAAAATCAGTGTATTATCTCCTGAGTTTTCACTCACCGAAAATTTCAATCCGACTGATTATTCAGTAAAGCCTTTCGTGTCAAAATCCACGCCCAGTATTTCAGCTACTTTTATCAGGCCCTCAAATGATTTTCGGCTTAATGTTATTCCATTTGCCATTTTATCGGCCTCTGACTCACGTTCGGGATCACCGGGAATAATAATATGATCTTCCCCCTCTATAGCAGGTGCATTTCTGAAAGTTCTAATCCAATAATCCATTCCTTTTTTAAATTCCTCTGCCGTTTGAAAAGCATCAATACGCATAGCCCCAAAGAAATGACCAATTCCGTTGTCGTTAGCTCCAGCCTTATCTTTCACATAAGAAAGTGTTGGAACCACAGTCGGGCCGAAATTGGCACCGGGCAAAACTGCCGACAAAATATCAACAATAGCTGTAAGGCAAAATCCTTTATGACCTCCATGTATCGTATCTACACCCAAAGTCTTTAAAGCACCACCTTTTCTTAAAATAGAAGAATCCGTTGTAGGAATGCCCTCTTTATCCTGTAACAATCCTTCAGGAACCGGTTCTCCCTGATCTTCATACTCATCCACTTTTCCTCTTGAGATTGGTGAAGTTGCAAAATCTGCTACAAATGGAGGTTCCTCTCCTGCCGGAATAGCTACTGCGATAGGATTAGTTCCTAACATTCCCTGCATAGCAAACGTGGGCGCTACTAAAGGGTTTGCATTGGTCATACAAATACCAATCATATCATGTTCCAGCGCTTTCATGGCATAGTAGCCCGCAATACCAAAATGATAAGAATTTCTCACTGAAACCCAACCAGTCCCTGCTATTTTTGCTTTTTCGATAGCCAGTTTCATGGCTTTGGGCGCAGTGACTAGTCCTAACCCCTTTCCCCCATCTACTAGCGCAGTGGAAGGACTTTCATGTACAATTTTGAATTCAGGTGTTGTGGTGATCCTTTTGTTTTCCCACAAGCGAATATATTCAGGCAACCTGACCAAACCATGAGTAGAAATATTGCGCAATTCAGCTTGCATCAGGATGTCTGCTGCCTGCCAGGCCTCAAGATCACTTAAGCCAATTGTTTCAAAAACCTTTTGTGTAAATGAAAAGAGATAGGAATAACTATACATTCTTTTTTTGCGTGCAAATATGGGAAAAGAAAAGGAAACAAAAAGAATTAACCCATCAGGATGTTGGCAAAAAACATTTGTTTTTACAGTCATTTGGGATTTAAAACTATTTCAAGTACAAAATTTATCTTACCAAGAAGGTATTATTCCTTTGATAGTAAAAAACTAATATTAATTTTGTAGATATACCTTCGATTTATCGAAAGTAATTTTAATTGCGAGCAAGTTGAAAAAATTTTTTACAATTTTTACAGGGTTTGTTATGTGTGCAAGTATCGCATACGCACAGTCCCCAATCCAAACATCAAAAATGCCTTTGGACCAGCCATGGTCCGTACGAATGGCCAATTCTTATATTGACAGACATTCCCTTTAACTTATGTGAGTGGAAATTGCCCGCCAGTCATTTTTATAAACAGTTCCAGCCGCATTACCATGCCGGCAGGGATGACATGATCAATCTGCTTAAAGAATATCATATTTATATGAGCAATATACGCTCGAAGGAACACATCACACGTTCTAGTTGTTTCACCCCTGGTTTGATCCAACCTTAAATTACACTGTAAATTTTTTTGAGCCCCTCCCATTTTTAGGGCCACTCTAAAGTAGAGAATTCGGGTTTTTTTGACATCTGAGAATCTACCTCATCAGGTGTTAATCCTTGCAAAGAACTATGTGGACGATAGGTGTTATAATCTCTAAGCCAGCACTCAAGTTTATCCCTTGCATCTGACAAAGATAAGAACCAATTTGTATTTAAACATTCGTCTCTTAAACTTCCATTAAAAGATTCTATAAATGCATTGTCCGTCGGTCTTCCAGGTCTTGAATAGTCCAAGGTCACATGATTCTCATAAGCCCATTTGTCCAAATCTTTTGAGATGAATTCTGAGCCATTATCCATCTGGATCCTTTCGGGAAGAGCTCCGTATTTAAATTTGACCCTATCCAAAACCCTTACCACATCCGAGACTTTAAGAGATTGTCCAACTTCCAGTGCATGGCATTTTTTACTATAGTTATCAATTACCGTCAAAACACGAAATCTACGTCCATCAGACAACTGGTCTGATACAAAATCCATACTCCAGCATTGATTCACCTTCTCCAGGGTTATCCTCTCCAAACGATGTTCCCAGCTCCGGCTATGGTGATGTCTTTTGCTCCTCAGGTTCAACCCTTCAAGCCTGTAAATCCTGTATACCCGTTTATGGTTATCCCTGAAGCCTTCCCTGCGAAGCAGGGTAAATATCCTCCAAAATCCATACCTGACCCTTACCATGGCTTTTTCTTTCATCCTCATCCGTATTATTGAATCATCCTTGTTTTTCTTTCTGTAATACCACACAGACCTTCGTAACATAATAATTTGGCAGGCTTTTCGAATCGAAACCCGGTATTCTTCGATTAAACCCCGGACAAGCTTCAGTTGATAAGGCGTTAGAGCTTTTTTTAGAACATCCTGCAATATCTGTTTGTCTAACGATAAGTCAGCTACAATCTTCTTAAGCTTGATGTTTTTTTCTTCTAACTGCCTTAGCAGAAGCAGTTCCGTAACCCCTAGTCCAGCGCATTTTTTCTTCCAGTTATAAAATGTCGCCTCACTGATACCCAGCTTTCGGCATACTTCTTCAACTTTTACCCCAAGTTCTGCTTGATTAAGCGCAAATAAAATCTGCGACTCTGTGAATTTTGATCGTTTCATAGGCAACTTCCTTGATTTAAAGTTATCAATTAATTTGCCCGGTAACTCTATTTTTAAATAGTCCGGTTTTTTGGGAGGAGGTCAAGAAT
>JACZJI010000131.1 GCA_014860665.1 Bacteroidales bacterium
CTAAATAAAAGCTTTGACCATCAAATAAATTCTTATTATATTCACTGCGCATAAGCTTTAATTTTAAGTTGTTATTTAGTTTTTTTTCTCTTACTAATTTAAAATTTTAGCTTATGCTTTTTCAAACATAATACCTTTAGCGCATTTTAGGCACTTCTAAAACATCAATCCCACCCTGAAAGTAAACCCGTGAGGATTTACATCCCAGCTGTTAAACGACATTTTAAACCCGTTGAATCCCACGCCAATTTCAGGCTTCAGATAGTTATTGATTTTTAAAATGCAACCCACTCCGGTGTATAGATAATCCCCTTTTTCCGATACAGAGTAAGACGAGATATAGGGACTGTCCATCCGGTTGTAATGATTGAAGGAAATACCTTCCGACAATTGAAGAAAAGGAGCAAAGGTACTGTTTCCAGGAAGGAACAGCTTGGCATCTGCAAAAATCGGAATAAAGCGCAAATTATAAAGTCTCCAGCCGTTGTCGCCATGATATTTGTTGGTGGTATATTCTGCGCCCAGTCCGAGAAACAAAGAATGGGTCACTTTGTAAGTAAAAATAATGTCTTCACCGCTGAAATTGTCCTGATGGGTTGAATGCAGGATTTTATATTCTGCCAGAACGTAAAAACGTCTGTTCCCGTCCAGGCCTACCGGTTTCAGGTCTCCAAAACCATAGCAGCCTCCGGCCCGAAGGGAAGTAGAAACCAGCAGAAGCAGAACCATCGTCCACCCTGATTTTTTAAAAAAAGAGAATGTCTTCAACATAGTAACTGTTTTAGTAATGTAAAAGCCGGATTGCTTAACTAACTGTCAGGGCAGGAAACTCCTTGCCTGTCATTCCTTTGTCATACACAGAAATGCAACTGGCAATTCAACTTTTTGCGCGGCTAAATTAGAATAAAATTTTGGCCCTTTTTAAGAATCAAATTAGAGAACACATCTTCGTTAATCTTTTCTGATTTTATTCGAAAAGTTCAGGAAGCAGTCAGTCGGGGCTTTCTTTAGCAACATTCCGGCTTAAAACCCCCACTTTATTATTGTTCCTCCCTGACCAACCACATATCCTGTGTTGGCTTCGGGAAAGAAAACAGAGCTTAAATAACCCGGAAATTCGTCAAAAGGCTCCGGCGACCAGGTCGATCCACCATCTGTGGTTTTCAAAATAATGCCTTTTGCCTGAGCATTGGAACAAAGGGCATAACCTATATGATCGCTGGAGAAAAACAGGTTTGTGATAATACGGGTCCCGGTACCCATTACTTTCCAGGTATTCCCTCCGTCCATGGTTTTCAGGATCTTTCCACCATCTCCCATCTTATTGCCACCGGCCACATACCCTGTGTTCGGAGAGATAAAAAAGGATTTTATAAATAAAGCATTGGTTTCCGAATTCAATTTTGTCCATGTGTTACCTCCATCAGTGGTCTTAAATATTTCACCGGAGTCACCAGCAATAATGCCGGTATTATCGTCGATAAAATAGACTGTATAAAATATGACCGATTCAATTTTATTGGATAAATCATGCCATGTGACACCTCCGTCTGTTGTTTTTAAAATACAGCCTTCATAACTGGTAAATTTTCCTCCTACTACATATCCTACATCCGGACTTGTAAAGCACATTGATGTCAGATAATAGTCCTGATAACCTCCAAAAGCATAATCCCACGATTCACCACCATTGATTGTTTTTAAAACGTATGAATTATGGTCGATTACGTACCCTGTTCTTTCGGATGTGAAAAACAGGGAAGAAGCTTCCGTGGCATGTTGTATGGGTAAACTTCTCCAGGTTTTACCTCCATTGGTAGTCTTAAGGATTAAGTTGGAATCTGTCAGCACATAACCTAAATCTGGAGACGAAAAGAATACATCTATTAAATCAGAATTTGTGCCGGAATTTAATTGTGTCCAGTGAGGTTGGACCGACAGGTTTTTGTTACATCCGGACAAAATAATGGCAATAGCAACAACGCAGAAAAATGTTAGTTTTTTCATGTTAGTACGGGTTAGCGGTTAATAGAATATAAAGATACGAGTTTTTTTGATATTTAGGTTTAGTGAATAAGGTTATATTAGGCTATGGATAGTACATATTTATCAGGATAGTTTAGGACTCTTTTAAAATAAGTTTATTATCCGATAAATCGTTTAATTATTCTGTCTTTAAGTCCCATAAAGTATTGTCTCAAATTTAAATAATCTGGTTCATCTATATTTGATACAATTTGAACTTCATTGTTTAAAAAGCCTAATAATATATCAATATCAACAGTACTATCATTTCTCGTCGCATCATAATATGATAATGCAGATGTTCTGTCCCGTGACATTCTATCTGCTATAAAAGTATATAAACCGCTGTAGATCTTCTCAAATAAGTTGTTTTCTATCCTTCCCTGTCCTGCTTTACTAATTTCTGAAATATATTCTTTTAACTGTCTGATAATTGAACATTTTGCCTCTTCGCTGTATTTTTTGTCATTGATTAATTCTAAATTTTCTTTTAGTTTTTCAATCTCTGCTTTTATTACATCATTTTGTTTAATCAAATCACTTTTACCTTTCTCGTCTTTCCGGATTTTAATTTTTATTTCTAAAACCTGTGAGTCTGATTCTAATTTTGATAGATTCCGCAATAATTCCAGCTCTGTTGCCTGTCTGATAATTGAAGATTTTGCCTCTTCGCCGTACTTTTTGTTATTGATTGGTTCTAAATTTCCTTTTAGTTTTTCAATCTCTGCTTTTATTGCCTCATTTCGTTTAATCAAATCACTTTTACCTTTCTCGTCTTTCCGGATTTTAATTTTTTTTTCTAAAAGCTGTGAGTCTGATTCTAATTTTGTGAGATTCTTTAATAATTCTGGTTCGGTTAACTCTTGGTTAAGGCTATATTTTGCCTCTTCGCCATCCTTATTGTTCCTTAAGGATGCTAAATTTCCTTTTAGTTTTTCAATCTCTGCTTTTATTGCCTCATTTCGTTTAATCAAATCATTTTTGCCTTTCTCATCTTTCCAGATTTTAATTTTTATTTCTAAAAGCTGTGAGTCTGATTCTAATTTTGTGAGATTCTTTAATAATTCTGGTTCGGTTAACTCTTGGTTAAGGCTATATTTTGCT
>JACZJI010000011.1 GCA_014860665.1 Bacteroidales bacterium
GTGGATAACAGCACATAAATCCATTTATGAAAAGAAAAGTTTTTAGATATTATTTATTATCTGAATAGAAAAAGGCCTGTGTTTAAAAACCACAGGCCTTTTTCTATTCATTAAAAATCAATTTTTATTTCTTCGCAGCAGGCGCTTTTTCAATGTTCACCAACTGAACATCAAACACCAAAGTAGAAAATGGAGGAATCGGTCCCATATTTCTTGGTCCATATGCTAAAGTAGAAGGAATAATTAAAGTAGCTGTGCCACCTTTTCTCAGCATAGCAATACCTTCATCCCAACCTGCAATTACCTGACGTTTTCCAAGTGTAAATTCGAAGGGTTTACCGCGATCGATAGAACTATCGAATTTTTTACCGTCCAACAGATAACCTGTGTATTGAACTGAAACAATTTCTCCAGCTTGAGGGTGTGGCCCATGTCCAAGTTTCTTAGGAATGAAATATAAACCATCTTTGGTAGGTTTTACTGTAATCTTATGTTCATTGAGGTATGCATCTCTGTCTTTTGCTTCTTGTTCCTGAAGAGCAGCCATTTTAGCGGCTTCTTCTTGTTGAAGTTCTGCAGCCGTTTTTACACCTAACAACTTAACAGAGAAATAAACATCTCCTGTTGAATCAACAAATTTGGGAACTCTTGGCATTCTGAAAAGCTTTTTAAATACGGAGTCGGCATTGGTAAAGAACTTAGCACTATCCCCAACATGCATCATTGCTAATCCTTCGTAAATATCACCAGGATAGATTGATTTGATGACCGGAATTTTCAAGGGAAGTTGTGCTACAGGGAGTTTACGGCTATCGAATAAAAGAGAATCCGGAGTTCCGTAAACAAGTTCAACTTCACAGAATTCACCTTGTTTTGCCTGCGTTGTGTCGTTACTTTTATGATAAAATTTATAATAAAGTCCATCCGCAGTTTTCTCAAATCCCGGATGCTTGTTTACTCCTTTATTACAAGAAGTAAGAAAAAAACCGCCCGCCACTATGGCTAAAGCAATGATTAAGAGTTTTTTCATTTTTAAATTATTTTAATTGAACTAATTCTACATCATAAATTATCGGTACATCGGGCGGAATTTTACGACCGTCACCGGACAATCCGTATGCAAGATGCGAAGGTAATAGGAATTTTGCTTTATCACCTACTTTTAGCAAAATTATTCCCTCTTCCAAACCACTAACTTCCGTACTATGACCAATTCTAAAGGTTTTCAGGCCACTTTGGGCAGAAGAGTACACTACAGTTCCATCGAGCAAGCTTACTGAATATTTAATTGTTGCAATCTCTCCTATTTTCGCCCCTTCCCCATTTCCATGACTATATATCATATATCGAAGTCCGGTTGAGGTCTCTTTCATGTTCCATTGTTTCTGTTTAATAAAATCATCTATTTTAGTATTTTCCTGCTCAACCCATTTTTTATTCAATTGTATCAACTGATTTTCAGTCAGATTTATTTTATTTGATTTCTGTGACTGCCGATTTCCAGAACAGGAGACCAATACTCCGGAAATAATTACAAGCCATAAAACAGACAGATTTCTCATTACAAACTGATTTTATAATCGAGTTCTTCTTTGTAATGTTGTATAACTTCCTTTAATTTTCCGATTGTCTCGTCAATTGTCAACGCAGAAGTCCCTCCAGAAGCATTTTTGTGACCACCTCCATCAAAATGCGCTGAAGCCAGGCGATTTACATTGAAATTTCCTTTTGAGCGGAACGATATTCTAATCAATCTGTCTTTTTCGGTCAACAAAACAGATAAATTTACATCAGCAATTGACAGAGGATAATTAACAACTCCCTCCGTATCACCAACCTGATAATTAAATCTATCAAGATCCTTTTTATCAAGGTAAATTACCGCAGCATGAAATTCCTTCCAAACTAACATGCGTTCGCTGATAGCAAAACCCAACAAACGCAGTCTGGTTTCTGTAAAAGTATCATACACCAATTTATGGACCAACGAAACTTCTACACCATTACCGATTAACTCTGATGCAATTTGATAAGTTCTTGCATGATCACAGCTATAACTAAATGAACCAGTGTCAGTCATAATAGCAACATAAATTGCTATGGCAATATCCTTATTAATCATTTTTTTGTCGCCGAAAGCCTCTATAAACTCATATACAAGCTCTCCTGTTGATGACGTATCTGTTTCCGTGAAATAATAATCAAACTCTTCTGAAGGCTCTAAATGATGATCTATAACTATCTTTACCGCTTTGGACTTACTCAAATCAGTGGCCATATTGCCGGTTCTGCTTAAGCGGTTAAAGTCAATACAGAAAATAATGTCTGCATTTTCCACTTTCTCACGAACCAAAGCAGCATCCTTATCAAAAATTATAAACTCCTGGCATCCAGGAATCCAGTTATAAAACTCAGGGTACTGATTAGGAACTAAAATACTGATTGAGTGCCCTTTCTGTCTCAAATAATGCATCATAGCTAAAGAAGCGCTAATGGTGTCACCATCAGGATTTTTATGAGAAACAAGGGCAATATTTTTTGGTTGAGAAAGCAACTTCCCAACTTTCTGTACTTGGATATTATCGAACATAAATTGAAACTAGTGAGGCGCGAAGTTAACGAATTCTGCAAAACAAACCATAATCACCGAGATTTGATAAGACCCTATTATCACTAAATATCTGTTAATAAACTGGTAAAACGGCTTTAAAGAATAAAAATTGCTCTTGTGTATTAAGTAATTGTGGCAGAAACTGAGAGTCAGAAAAATTCTGCTATTTTTGCGAAAAAATTAAAATCAAAAAACTAATGGCAGGAAACATCACATTTACAATGATTAAGCCCACAGCAATGAAAAAAGGCTACATGGGAAACATTATTGCAAAGATTATTGAAGGAGGTTTTAAAATTAAGGCACTGAAAATGACCAAAATGAGCAAAGAAGAAGCCATGGAATTTTATGCTGTCCACAAAGAACGTCCCTTTTACAATGGTCTGACAGATTTTATGTCTTCAGGACCAATCATTGCAGCCGTACTTGAAAAAGAAGATGCAGTGAAAGCTTATCGCGATTTTATTGGCGCTACAAACCCTGAAAATGCAGCCGAAGGTACTATCAGAGCATTATATGGCACCAGCATTGAAGCAAATGCAGTTCATGGCTCAGATAGCGATGAAAACGCAATCATTGAAAGTAGCTTTTTCTTTTCAAAAAGAGAATGGGTATAATAGTTCAGTTAAACTGGAAGATAAAAGGCTTGTCGGAAATCCCGACAAGCCTTTTTTTATTTTTCAGGATTATGCTCCGAAAAGCTCCCATCATCATAAAGAAGAATGATTTTCCTAATTCCTTTCAATTTATTAACTGACAGATAATCTGCAGTTTTAATCTCTTCCTGTGATTCATTGTGAATACTATTAGTAAAAATAGGCTTATCCTTTATCGCTTTAGTTTTGTCTTCGGCCTCTAACTTTTCTTCATTACTATAATGAGGATCCATGTCATCCAAATCTAAACTGGGTTGCTTAAAACTCTCAACTTTTCCTTTTGAGTTGACAAATTCCTCGCCCTTTCCCAAGGTTAACCAGTCAAGATTAACATCAGGAAAAGATGATTTTATCTTTAGCACAAAATCAAGACTCGGATTATTCCTACCAGACAAAACGTGTGATAAAGCCGATCGCTGAAATCCAATCCGATCAGCAAACTGAGCAGAGGTCAAATTATAATAATCCATTATTGATTTAATTCTGTCAATCATAACACAAAAATTTATTTACAAATGTAAAATAAATAGGAAATATTTTGCTCTTTTTTGAATTATTTTTGTAATTTACATTTGTAACTAATATTTATTTGTTCTTAAATATAGTTC
>JACZJI010000132.1 GCA_014860665.1 Bacteroidales bacterium
ATTTAGACCTGTTATAAAATATGGAGAATAGCGATATATGTAAATATTAACGTTGATATAAATCATAATTTTGTAAAAATTTATATCATTTATGTTTCAATTTCAATTAGACACCGAAAAACTGGAACAGGCTGCCGGAAAACTCAGGGCAATGTCCCATCCCATGCGAATAGCTATTATTGACTTGCTTGCTCAACATTCAGAACCCTTAAGTGTGACTGAAATTTATAAAAGCTTAGATATAGAACAGGCAACTGCTTCGCATCACTTGAATATCCTGAAAAGTAAAAACATCCTTATTTCAAAACGCGATGGGAAGAATATATATTATGCGTTGAAAAACCTGACTATTATGGAGATTCTGGAATGTATCGATCGTTGCAACAAAAACGACCGTTAATTAAAAACTCCAGTTCTCGTCTATTTCCCAATTTGCTCTAACTGATATCTGTTTAGGGTAATAAATTACCTTTTCAGGTTCCTCATAATGCCGGTAGTTACCCGGATCCCATTTATTATTGTCATTGCTGTCGTAAATAATCCGGAAAGTATAAGTTCCGGGATCTACATTTTCAATAAGAATTTCCTTATTTGATGAGAAATATCGGGTATAAACCACTTTATTTTTTGCGGCAAGAACCTGGAATATATAATGTTGTTTGTTTTCGGGGGTAACAGTAAATTTCAAAACTCCATAATCTTTGGTCTTTTTCGATCGTAACGAAACCATGATTGGTCGGTTGTAATATCCGTTCCAGTCAAATACTGTCGAATCCGGTATAGACAGACGGTAGTTCTTATCTGGTTCAACCTTAAATGGAAAAACTACAATCCGATGTATGCTATCGGCAAAATAATGCGGGGGGTTATAAATACTGTCTTTATCATTAATCAATAAAGCAGACTTTAGATTCATTTGTCCGATTGGCTGGTCAAAAACGATTTCCAGCTTCTGACCTGGCTTTATGTTATTTTGAAGATTAGAATTCCATATCAGATATTCAACTTTAACTTTCTCATGCTTTTTCTTTCGGACAATCAGTTTTTCCATTGGCACAACACCTAATTCCTCGAAACCAAGTGTATCTTTCAAACCATTCATCACCAAAAATTTTAAGCTATCTGGGTGAGGTTCTTTCAAAAACCAGGTCAAAGTATCCTTTCCACTGTTCCACTCCGGCTTGAACCATTCTTCCTTCGGATTATAATTTTCAGAAGATATCTTTACGGAATCTGCCGGGAAATTAAAAACAAATTGCAGCGTGTTTTTACGTATCAGACTTAACTTCAAAAGTTTGGGAATAGTATCTAAAGGTTGAAAGAGATAAAGAATATGCTGGGATAATTTGTGAGTAACCAAAGAATCAGCCATATTGCTAAGTGAATCTGCTATGAGCGCAACAGAGTCTCTTTTCATCTTCGGGTTAGTCAACTTTTTAAACAAAGTTGAATCAAAAACCGGATTCTGACGATATTGTGGTGTGACCAGCGAATCGGAAAACGCTATTTCCTCCGTTGGAAGATTATAAGTAAGGCTATAATCCATATCTTTCAAAGCAAACAATAAATAGGTTGTGTCTGCCAGACCGGAAAACAAAAATTTACCTTTTTTATTAGTTTTACTAACGTAGTATGGCTTTGCATAAAGCGGTAATAATCTAAAAGGAATGGTATCGTTGTTATTTTTATACAACATTACCGTTATGTCTTTCTGAGGAGTATGATCTTCGGCACTTAAAACCTGTCCGCGCAAGCTCAATGAATCCACATGCTTACCTGTTGAAAACACATAGGAGAAATTATTTAAAATATTTCCTTCCGTAATATCGGCAATGGATTGACCAAAATTTACTGTATAGGTAGTATTCGGTTTTAACGGTCCTTTCAGTCTGACAATAAGTGTCTTTTTCTTAATCTTATAGTCCGGAAAAGTTTCCATAGGCGGTGATATAAGCACCTCCTGATTAAATTGTTTTATCTGTACATACTTATTAAAAGTGACAGAAAACTGATTTCCTTTAAAATTCGGGGAGAAATTTGGCGGATAACATTTCACAATCTTTGGAGGGGTAACATCTTTCGGCCCTCCCGTAGGAGCCACTATCCTGGCACAACCAAAAAAGCCTATGAAAACAAGCAAAATAAGAGGAATGCCAACTATTTTAAATCGAAAGATTTTCATTATCACAAAGATGCAAATTATTAATTTATCTGCTAACCACCACTTTTAAAATTGTCTTTAATTCGTATACCCGACAAGTGTAATGTTGAATGCCAAAACAGAGTTTCCCGGAATACTTCCCGATTGACTTCCTCCGTATGCTAATCCTGAAGGAATGATCAACAATATTTGCCCACCCGTACCGATCAGAGGAACACCTTCCTGCCAACCCTTAATGACCTGTGACAGCCCAAAAGTAGAGCCTGTCGCCTGATCGAATATAGTTCCGTCCAGTAAATATCCCTTGTAGTTCACAGTAACTGTTGATGAAATTGTAGGATGATGCGAAGAGCCTGAATTTAAAATCTCATAAAACATACCATCAGACGTATACTGACCCTGAAGATTATTGGTTGTCACATAATCAACAATCTTCTGATGATCGATAGTAGCCTGTTTATCGGAAGCATTTTTGCTGCAGGATGGCAAGGCTAAAAAAGCTACCAGAAGTAATACGCTTAAAGGAATGACCTTTTTCATAAACCTATTTTTTATGGGGAACAAATGTAAGCATTAACTGTAATGATTGCCGTGCATCAAAAAGGTTTCATACATTTTGAAGGAGCTCTTTTACAAGTTCCGGCACTCCGGTCCCTGCTTTTTGTTTTATTACATTCAAATTTCGAACGCCATGCACCCCAAACGCTTTCGGATCAACATAATATTTAGGCACTTCTATAGCAACGTAATGAATAAGTCCGGAAGCAGGATATACCAAAAGCGAGGTACCTATTACGATAAAAATATCGGCTTTGGAAGCCAGGGTTACAGCTTCATGAATCTTGGGAACAGGTTCTCCGAACCAAACTACATAAGGTCTGAGCTGCGAACCTTTTTCACATAAATCTCCAAGTTTAATTGGCTTATTGCCGATATCATAAACCAAATTCGGATCAATCGTACTTGATGCTTTTCGTAACTCACCATGTAGGTGCAAAACATTACTTGATCCTGCCCTTTCATGAAGATCATCCACATTTTGAGTAATGATTTGCACATCGAATTTTTCCTCTAATTTCACAAGAGCCAAATGTCCTGCATTGGGATTAACTTCAAAAAGTTGTTTCCTTCGTTGATTGTAAAATTCCAGCACCAGCTCAGGATTCCGTTTCCAGGCTTCAGGAGTTGCCAGGTCTTCCATTCTATGTGTCTGCCATAATCCATCGTGATCGCGAAAAGTACTGATACCGCTTTCAGCACTTATGCCTGCACCCGTAAGAATTACAAAACGTTTCATCAGA
This sequence comes from Bacteroidales bacterium, assembly GCA_014860665.1. Taxonomy (GTDB): domain Bacteria; phylum Bacteroidota; class Bacteroidia; order Bacteroidales; family F082; genus Sulfidibacterium. Next base: position 3,463 of record JACZJI010000132.1, read on the forward strand.
AAAAGAATTAAAATTATTTACCTAAGTAACAACTAAAAACAAAGTTAAGCAAAAACAAAAGGGCTGCCTGCAAGCAGACAGCCCTTGTTGAAACTTGAAATGAAAATTAATTCAATTTCATATTATCGTAAACAGCCATAACTTCTCTAACGTGTCCGGCGGAAGCTTCCAAAAGGGCCATTTCTTCATTATTCAAGTTGATTTCGATTACTTTTTCAACTCCATTGCGTCCCAGTTTTACAGGAGCACCCATGTAAACATCTTTCAATCCCCATTGTCCATCCAGACGTATGCAGCATGGGAAAATATGGTTTTGATTCTGAACTATTGATTCCACCATTTGAGCAGCAGAAGCGCCAGGAGCATACCATGCAGAAGTTCCCAACAAGTTTACGATTTCGCCGCCTCCTTTTTTGGTGCGTTCTACAATAGCATTAAGTTTTTCTTTTGAAATAAGATCAGTAACAGGAATACCTGAAACAGTGGTATAACGCGGCAACGGAACCATAGTATCACCATGACCACCCATAAGTAATGCCTGAATATCCATAGGAGAAACATTCAGTTCATCAGCGATGAAAGCGCGATAACGTGCTGTGTCCAATACACCTGCCATACCAAATACTTTGTTTGCAGATTTACCGGAAGCCATGTGAGCTGCATAAGTCATAACATCCAAAGGATTGGATACAATAATGATTATAGCATCCGGTGAAGCAGCCATAACATTGTCGGTAACAGATTTCACAATTTTTGCATTGGTTGAAATCAAATCATCGCGAGTCATGCCTGGTTTTCTTGGCAATCCTGAAGTAATTACAACAACATCAGAACCTTCAGTTTTTGAATAATCACTGGTGTATCCTTTAACTCGGGTATCAAAATAATTAACAGCTGCACTTTCCCAGATATCAAGGGCTTTCCCTTCTGCCAGGCCTTCTTTTATATCAATCAGTACCACTTCATCAAGGAAGTTTTTTTGTGCTAAAACATCAGCGCAAGTGGCTCCTACACTACCTGCTCCAACTACAGTAACTTTTTTCATGATTTTATATTTTTTAAAAGGTTAATCTCAGAACTCAAAAATACAAATAAATGGCAAATTCTAGTTATTAAAAAATCATAATTCCTTGTTTATGAGCAAATTTAAACGGCGTCTAAATTGGTGATCAAAATTCACAAACGTTTAAATGTTCATAATAAATCACTTAGAATATATTTATAAGGAAGCAAAATCCCGCCAGGAAAACCGCAATGATTTTTTACAGCGCGAACATTGCTTTTCAAACAGGTCAAATCTAATAAGAGTAAGCTGAATTTCAGAAATACCTGAGTATCTTCTGCAAGTAAAGAAATTCATCGTTCTTAATTTCCCAGAAGCTTTTTTATAACCTCAAGATTTCTATCGTTCACGATATTTTTTCCCTTGGGTGTAAAAAGATAATCGATGAGATCGCGGTAATGTTCCACCACTTTCTTCCGCACCATTTTCATGGTGGAATTAAGCATCCGGTTTTCCTCGGTCAATGGTTCTTCCATCACCCCAACAGCAGCAGGCATCCACCTTGCGGGAAACATGTTTTCATATTTTCCACCAGTAAGATATTCTTCTATATCACTTAAAATAAGTTTCAGAGCTTCTTTTCTGCCTTCATCGGTTTTATAGTCAATTCCTCTTTCCTTTATGGCTGCTTTTAAAGTAGAAACGTTGGGATAAACCAACCCGGCCGTATATGAATTTTGATTGTTATAAAGGATGCACTGGTCGATAAATCTCGATTGCTCCACAACGGCTTCTTCAATACCTTCAGGACTGTACTTCTCCCCATCATTACTGATAAGCAAGCTCTTAAATCGACCCAGTACATACAAGTAACCATCACTGTCCAAATAACCCATGTCACCGGTATGAAGCCATCCCTCACGAAGCGATTCAGCGGTAGCTGCATCATTTTTCCAATAGCCTTTCATTACATTTTCTCCACGGATGACAATTTCACCTTTTTCTTCTACAGGAAGGCTTTCTCCCTTGTCGTCACAAATCTTGAGCTCAATATTCTTTACTAAATATCCCGATGAACCCAGTTTATGGTGTAATGGAGCATTAGAGGAAATCACCGGAGCCGCCTCTGATAATCCATAGCCCTGATAAACCGGAATCCCGATTGCATAGAAAAAGCGCTGCAGCTCTAAATCCAGTAAAGCACCACCACCGATAAAAAATTCTAACTTTCCACCAAAATTTTCTCTGATTTTACTGAAAAGTATCTTATCATAAAATCTCACTAATGGTTTAAAAAATCTACTATTCCCCTTTCCTTTATCAAAACCAAGGCCGTTGTATTTGTATGCGACCTTCAAAGCATGCTGAAATAGTGCATTGGTAACCGCTCCCTTGGCACGAATTCCTGCTTCAATATTTTTCCTGAAATTCTTGGAAAGCGCTGGAACGCTGAGAAGAAAAGTCGGTTTTGACTCTTTGATATTCTGCGGAATATTTCTGAGTGTCTCCATAGGCGTTTTTCCCAGTTCCACAACAGCAAGACTGGCTCCCTGCTTTATAAGCGTGTAAAGCCCTACCGTATGAGCAAAGGAATGGTCCCAGGGCAAAATCAAAAGTGTTACGAAATCTTCGCCCACATGCATAAGCGTGTTGGCCTGCTCCACATTGGCTGTATAGTTTCTGTGGGTCAGCATGATCCCTTTTGGATCGGCTGTAGTTCCCGAAGTATAACTGATGTTTGCCAAATCGTGAGGCGTTATGGATTTCCATCGCTGTTCCAGTTCCGGCTTCAGGTCGTTCAATGCTCCCTTTCCTTCTTCAAAAACTTTATCATAAGCCAACTCCATTCTTTCATCGTACAACTCAGCTTCTCCAATCACTATAAAAAATGTGACTTTTGGAATTTCTTTTCTGATATCTCTGACTTTATCCAGTTGCAGATTGCTTGTGATCACAAGTTTGCATTCGGAGTGTTTAATCCGGAACGAAAGCTCTGAAGGCTCGTTAATTTTTACTGATAAAGGAACATTGACGGCTCCAATATATAAAATGGCCAATTCCGAAATCAACCACTCGCTTCTTCCTTCTGAAAGTAATGCCACCCGGTCGCCTTTTTGGATTCCCATCTTAATAAGGGCCGCAGCCAGATTGTAAACCCGGTTTCTTATTTCTGAAAAGGTTATCTTTTGATATTTGCCATCCTTTTTTTCCCACACCAGGGCATTGTCAGGGTACTTGGCAACACTTCCTTCAAACAGTTCGGGAATTGTTTTCATCATTAATCAATTAGTAAGTTTTGATTGTCATTTTATGGGTACAAATAGCAAATATAAGAAAATGTATATTGCACATTCATTGTCATTGACACCCCATTCCCAAAAGTTATATTTTCTCACCATTCGGACATATTTTTTTGCTATTGATAAAGCAGATGTGAATGATTTAAAATCCATATAAATAAATGATTACTTTTCTCTTTAGAAATTTCCAACATTTATTTTCTATATCTTTATAATCCAGAAGCTTAGTTTTTATATTTTTTTAATGAATCGTCCGTCTGCCGGGAAATACAGATGGGGTCTTCAATAGATGATTATCCACTTATGAAAACGATTAACACAACCATAATAACTTGCCTATGCATTGCAATTTCGATGGTTTTTCCAAAGAATTTGCATGCACAGAATACGAGGCATTTTTCGCTGGAGCAGGCTATAGAATATGCTAATGTTCATAATTACAACATAATTAACTCCGGAAAGGACTTAGAGCTTGCCAAACAAAAAATTAAAGAGTCTTTAGCGGAAGGTTTGCCCCAAATTAATGCTTCAATCCATTATCACGACAATCTGGAGCGTCCTGTTTTTGTCCTGCCTGGAGAATTTGTCGGAGAGCCGGGCACTGAACTTGCAGTCCAGTTCGGAACAAAATATGATGCTGATTTGAGCGGACAACTCACACAGCTCATTTTTGACGGACGTTATTTAGTTGGACTAAAGGCCGCCAAAGTTGCTCTGGAAAAAAGCAACAAAGACTTTTTCAAGAACAAACTTGCGGTCAAAGAGCAGATATCAAATGCTTACTACCAGATATTAGCAATAAAAGAGAGCCTGCATATTGTGGATTCCATACTGGCTGTCACAAAAAAGCTTTCGGACGAAACAAATCATATTTACCAGGCAGGAATGGCCAAAGATGTGGATGTGGACCAGGTAAATCTGCTGGTGTCCAATCTGGAATCTACACAAAGCAATTTAAAGAGTCAATACGGCATTGCTACGGCATTACTGAAATTCTACCTGGGACTGGGTGACCGGGATACCATTGTCCTTACTGACTCAGCGCCGCTTCTTTTACAAAGGGTAGAAAGAGAAATCGGTACAGCTGCACCATTCGATGTCAATAAAAATATCGATATGCAAACTATCCAAACCATGAAACAGATTTCCAAACTACAGATAATGCTTGCCAAAGCAGCTTATGTCCCTACATTAAATGCTATACTTAGTTATGAGACTCAGGCCCAGCGCCCCATCTGGAATTTCCTGAATAAAGGACCATGGTATCAAAGCGCCATAGTTGGTGTTACTATGAACATTCCGATCCTTTCAAGCGGAAGCCGGGCATCGCAGCTAAAGCAGGCGAAAATCGCTTATCAGCAAACCAGTGTTTTGGAAAGACAGACTGAAAACCAACTAAAAATCCAATATGAGACATTACTGAACGATTACTTCAACGCCAAAAGAATTTATGAAAACAAGAACAAAAACCGGACTATCGCTGAAAAAATCTATCAGAAGACTATGGAAGAATTCCGCCAGGGAATGGCAACCAGTCTTGATTTATTGAATACTCACAATCAGTTTTTAAATGCAGAAAGTGAGTTTATCAATTCAGGATTGGCCTTGTTTCAGTCTTCACAAAAATTGATTACAACATCAACAATAGCGCAATAAGGGCATTAAATGAAATTATGAACGACCAAAAATCAGAAACTACGATGAAAAAAATAATTCTATTCACAGCCGTTCTGTTTCTCGTCACATCGTGTAAACAACAAAACAAATCGCAGATCGAAAGTCAAATCATCACTTATCAAAAACAAGCCAATGAGTTGACGACAAAAATTTCGGATCTGCAAACCCAGCTGGAAGAGCAGAAGGCTGCCGAAAACAATCACAAAGCGCTTCGGATTAGCGTGGAAACAGAGACTGTAAAACCTACCTTGTTTAAACATTATTTTGAAGCCAGCGCTGAAATCCAATGTGTTCATGAAGCATATATCAGCTCTGAGATCAGCGGGCAAATTGTTGCCATTCCTGTCAAGGAGGGCGATTATGTAAAAAAAGGACTGCTATTGGCTCGGTTGGAAACGGATGTAATTGAAAGCAGTATTCGTGAAGTAAAAACTTCACTTGCCCTGGCAAAATTTACTTATGAGAAACAAAAGTCACTTTGGTCGAAACATATTGGTTCGGAACTGCAATATCTCCAGGCCAGGACTCAAATGGAAAGTCTGCAAAACAAACTTGACGGGCTGGAGTCGCAATATGACAAGTCTTTTATCAAAGCACCCATCAACGGCTACATAGATATTATCGACCAGAAAGTGGGCGAGCTGGCTGCACCGGGCATTCGATTGTTCCACATTGTCAATCTGGACAGCATGTATGTTAATGCTCAGATTTCTGAAGCTTATCTCCCCACTGTTCACCCTGGCGATTGGGTTGACATTTCTGTTCCAACTTATCCTGACATCAACCTGCATGAAAAAATTTACCGTATCGGAAAAGTCATCAACGACAAAAACCGCACCTTCAAAGTTCAGTTTAATATAAAAAACTCAAAAGAGCTGCTCAAACCCAACATGCTGACTACTTTGAACATCATGGATTATTCAAATCCCGACGCGCTGGTTGCTCCTTCGTTCACCATCCGTGAAGGCCTGGACGGCTATTATCTGTACGTTGTGGAAAAAGACAAGGGAGCGTTTGTTGCTTCAAGGCGGATTGTCAAAATCGGCAAATCATACAATGGTATGACTGAGATAAAAGAAGGCCTGAAACCAGGTGAAGTTATCGTGACTAAAGGTTTCAACGACGTATCTAATGGAGTTCTTCTGGACATTAATAACTAATGAAACTTCCTATATCAACAGGCACAAACAAAGACTTTTATGAACATCAACGAATTTGAAAATGAGAAACGAGTAGTCCGGAATTTCTGGCTTTCCACATGGGCTATCAACAATAAGTACACAGTATATCTTTTCACAATTGCTGTCCTGATTTTCGGTTTTGTCTCTTATGCTGAACTGCCAAAAGAACTTTTTCCCGACATCACGATTCCGTATGTTATGGTCGAAACAGTTTATCCGGGAAACCCTCCTGTGGATATGGAAAACCTGGTTACGAAACCCATCGAAAAACAGGTAGAATCGGTGAAAGGAATCAAAAAGATGACTTCTCTCTCCTCTCAGGATGCATCTAATGTGTTCATTGAATTTCACACAGGTGTGGACATCAACAAAGCTTTGACAGATGTGAAAGACGCTGTGGACAAAGCAAAAGTCGACCTGCCTACCGACCTGCCCAACCCCCCAATGGTTATGGATATCGACTTTTCGCAGTTTCCTGTTATGAATGTGAACCTTTCGGGAAATTATAGCCTGGGTGACTTAAAGAAATTTGCCAATGAACTTAAAGATGAGTTTGAAGCGGTCAGTGAAGTTTCCACAGTAAATATTACAGGCATTACCGAGCGGGAAGTGAAAGTCGAACTGAACCCTTTTAAAATGGCCGCTCTTCAGGTGAGTTTTCAGGATGTGGAAGACGCTATCAAATTCGAAAACATGTCTGTCTCTGCCGGAGACCTTAAAATAGGAAATACGCGCCGTTCTATGCGCATCCTGGGCGAATTCACAGACCCTGAAAAAATCAACAACATCATCGTAAAACAGGAAGAAGGAAATACAATTTACCTGCGTGACATTGGCCAGGTGATTTACTCTTTTCAAGACCCCGACAGCTATTCACGTTTGGGCAGACAACCTGTTGTTACCTTGCAAATCGTCAAAAAAAGCGGGGAAAACCTTTTGTCGACCATCGCCCAGGTGGATGAGATACTAAATGATGCCCGCAAAACAAAACTTATTCCCGACAATCTGAAAATCACCATCACCAACGACCAGTCAAAGCATATAAAAGAACAAATCAGCAACCTGGAAAACAGCATTATTATGGGGATATTGCTGGTTGTAGGTGTTTTGTTCCTTTTCCTGGGAACCAGAAATTCGCTCATTGTTGGATTTTCAATTCCCATGTCAATGCTGATTGCCTTCACCGTCATGGGTATATCACATTACAAGATAAATATGATTGTTCTGTTCTCTATGGTTCTGGCTTTGGGGATGCTGGTGGATAATGCCATTGTTGTCACCGAGAATATCTACCGGTTTGTGCAACGTGGATACAGCTTAAAAGAAGCAGCAAAGCAGGGTGTCGGAGAAGTGGCGGCGCCGATTATCTCTTCAACCGCCACCACGCTCGCAGCCTTCTTTCCGTTGCTTTTCTGGCAAAGTATCATGGGAGAATTTATGAAGTACCTGCCGGAGACACTGATAATCGTGCTGACCGCCTCATTATTTAACGCTTTGGTTATTGTTCCTGTATTGTTTGTAGATTTTTACCGTCCGGGAACCGAGACCAAACTTCCTGTAAAGAAAAGAAGCCTGAGAATTTCAGCCATATTCGCCATCCTGGGCATTTTGTTCTATGCAATGCATTGGAACATCATGGGATCTCTGATGATTATTTCCTCTGTTATTACGCTGATGAACCTTTCTTTTCTGACCCGATTAAGCATCTGGTTTATGGAAGTCTTTTTGGACTGGCTGGAAAACACGTATCTCAAATTCATACGTTTTGCACTGCGAAGAAAACATTCCTACTGGATGATCTCAGGGACATTTGTCATCCTGATTCTTACCATTATTTTCTATTTCAGCACCAAACCAAAAGTAGATTTCTTCCCGTCTTCAGAACCCACACTCATCAACGTTATGGCAGAACTTCCTATCGGTACCGATATAACTGCTACTGATTCAACCATGAAAGTGATAGAGAAAAAAGTCTATCACATCTTAAGGCCTGATATGGATATTATCAAATCCATCATGACCGTGTCGGGAAACGGAGCCGTAGGTCAGAATCAAAGCATCACCAGCCGGAACGGAGGACCAAACCAGGGTGTCATTACCATCAACTTTGTGGATTATCAATACCGCCATGGGATTAACACATTTACGCTCCTGAGGACATTAAGCGACAGTTTAATCGGTAAATATCCGGGCGTGGACATTTCTCTTGAAAAAGAAAGCGAAGGACCACCGGTGGGATATCCTATCAACCTCGAAATTAGCGGTAAAGATTTTGCTACATTGCTAACCCTGACAGATTCCGTCAGGAATGTTATCGATGCACAAAATATCCCGGGAATTCAGGGATTAAAAATTGACCTTAATACCGACAAACCAGAACTGCTGGTACATATCGACCGCGACAGAGCCAGAAGGTTCGGACTGTCAACCGGCCAGGTGGGCGACGCACTTCGAACTTCCCTTTTTGGTAAAGATGTTTCCGATTACAAAGTCGGGGAAGACGAGTACAAGATCAGAATGGAACTTGAAAATAAATATCGTTACAACATTCCCGCACTGATGAACCAGCGGATAACTTTCAGGTCTGCATCCACCGGAAAAATCATTCAGGTTCCTATTTCTGCCGTTGCAACCTATAAATACAGCTCAACGTACGGCGCTATTACACGAATCAACCGGAAACGTGTCATCACCCTTTATTCCAATGTTATCAAAGGATACAATGCCAATGAAATCAATGTAAAGCTGAAGAAAATCATGAAAGGCATCAAACTGCCTGCCGGATACAAATATGCTTTCACAGGCGAGCAGGAATCACAGGACGAAGCCAGCGACTTCCTGGCCAAAGCCATGCTTATCGCCCTGTCGCTGATTTCAATCATCCTTGTTACCCAGTTCAATTCCTTTACAAAACCGTTCATCATCCTGTTTACAGTGATACTGAGTACCATCGGCGTGTTTGGAGGATTGGCGACTTTCCGCATGGATTTCGTGATTATTATGACAGGAATCGGAATTGTATCGCTGGCCGGAATTGTAGTTAATAATGCCATTGTGCTGATTGATTACATCGGCCTGGTAAAAAAGCGGAGGAAAAGAGAATTAGGCATTCCGGAAGACGAAGACCTTCCTATGGATGTTGCACGCGAAAGCATTGTGGAGGCAGGAAAGACACGCTTGCGCCCAGTGCTTCTGACGGCTGTTACCACCGTGTTGGGATTGATTCCGCTTGCCATAGGCCTCAATATTGATTTTCCTTCATTATTAAGAGACTTCAATCCCGATTTTTTCTTTGGAGGCAACAATGCCGCATTCTGGGGGCCGATGTCCTGGACTGTCATTTTCGGACTTTCGTTTGCAACCTTCCTTACCCTCATCATCGTGCCATCAATGTATCACGTGTTGTACAGCGGAAAAGTAGCAATCAAAAAGTGGCGAAAAAGCTTTTCTGACAAATCATAAGAATGTTTAAAACTGTTCGGGGGCAAAAGAAATTTCTATGGCCTTACTTTATCTTTGCCGCAAATATTGTAACTTTAAAAGTTAAAAATATCGCTATGGAAAGATCGTATGCCATCTTTTGTGAAAATACACAGACAGAGAAACAAATACCTTTTGGGACTTCACTGGCAGAGATTGCCAAAATAATGAAAGTAGATACCGGCTATCCCATACTGGGCGCCATTGTAAACAATACGCTGAAGGAGCTCAGCTATATGATCTACAAACCGAAAACCGTTAAATTCATCGATTCCACGCACCCCGACGGGAGACGTATGTATTTGCGCTCACTGTCATTTGTCTTGTTTAAAGCTGCCCGCGATCTATATCCAGATTATAAATTAAGAATTGAACATTCTGTTTCCAAAGGATGGTACTGTGAGCTGGAAAACATCATCAACGAAATGCCCCATGAAGAAGTCGTACTCAGGCTCAAAAAAAGAATGCAGGAAATTATTGATGAAGACCTGCCCTTCACCCGTGAAGAGATTCGAACTGAGCTTGCACTGAAAATTTTTGAAAAATACGGACTCGAAGACAAGTGCACGCTGATGCGCACCCGAAAGCAGTTTTACAGTTCCGTTTATCAGATGGATGGTGTGCTGAACTATTTTTACGGATATCTCATTCCATCCACCAGCTATATTAAGAATTTCGATCTGGTGAAATATTACAAAGGTATGCTGCTGGTATTGCCTAAGCTTGAAAACCCCAATGAACTGGAAGAAATTGTAGTTCAAAATAAACTTTTTGAAGTCTTTCAGGAGTCCAAGGAGTGGAATAAAATTGTTGGGGTTCGTAATGTCGGACGGCTCAACGAAATTACGCAACAGGGTAAGATTGGTGAGATCATCAAGATTTCGGAGGCATTGCAGGAAAAGAAAACGTCGCAAATTGCCGATTGCATCAACAGAAGAAAAGAAGATGTGAAAGTAATTTTGATCTCGGGGCCTTCCTCTTCAGGAAAAACAACCTTCGCTAAAAGGCTTGGGGTGCAATTGAGTGTCGATGGTTTTAAGCCGACGGTTATTTCCATGGACAACTATTTTGTAAATCGGGAATTTACACCACGTGATGCCGAAGGCAATTATGATTTTGAAAGCCTGCTTGCGCTGGACATTAAACTTTTTAACCAGAATCTTCTGGACTTGTTTGACGGTAAAGAGATAGAGCTTCCCAAATTCTCGTTTTCTGAGGGAAAACGCTTTTACGACGGAACCACATTAAAACTTGAAAACAACGGGCTGGTTGTGGTGGAAGGAATCCACGCTTTAAACCCTGCGGTCACCAAATTCATTCCGCAAAAGCGAACGTTTAAAGTGTATGTTTCTGCATTAACATCGGTGTGCATTGATGCCACAAACCACATTCCTACTACTGATAATCGCCTTATAAGAAGAATGGTGCGCGACTACAGATACAGGGGATATTCTGCGCAGGAGACATTGCAGCGCTGGCCCAGCGTTCGGCAGGGAGAAGAAAAACATATTTTCCCTTATCAGGAAGAAGCCGACATTATGTTTAATACTGCATTGTTGTTTGAGCTGGGTGTACTAAAACCCTGGGCAGAACCGCTCTTAAAAGAAGTGCCGCCCATAGCACCCGAGTATCCCGAAGCACTCCGGCTGCTGAAGTTTTTGTCTTTCATTGTCCCCATTGCCGAAAAGGAAATCCCTCCGACTTCTATCTTAAGGGAGTTTTTGGATGGCAGCAGTTTTGATTATTCCTGAGGGGAGTGCGCTTAAGGGCACAGAGCAAAGGGCACAGAGCAAAGGGCAAAGGGCAAAGGGCAAGTGTCACCGGTCCCTTTTCCTTTTATGCATTAACGCCAAACAGGTAGCCGACGAAAGCGGACAAACCCATAGCGATGGTTCCCCAGATCAAAATTCTGACGATCGCTTTTTTCACCTTTGAACCTCCTGTTTTGGCAGATACTGCTCCCAAAATCATCAGGAAGACTATGGTAAAGCCGTACAGCAAATATTCCGTGCTCTTTACAGGTGCAAACAGAGCTACCAAAAGAGGTAACACGCCTCCGGAGGTAAATGCGGCACCCGAAGCCAGCGCTGCCTGTATAGGCCTGGCCTGACTTATTTCATTAATGCCTAACTCATCTCTAACATGGGCAGCCAAAGCATCAGCTTCGGTTAACTCTGTTGCCACCAGCAAGGCAGTTTCTTTTTTCAAACCACGCTTTTCGTAAATCTGAGCCAATATCTGTAATTCCGCTTCCGGCATTTCTTTCAGTTCTCTGGCTTCCCTTTCTATATCCGCTTTCTCTGTATCTGTTTGCGAACTCACCGAAACATATTCTCCGGCTGCCATAGATAAAGCCCCGGCTACAAGTCCGGCTATTGCTGCCAGTATAACAGGTTCCCTGGTAGTACTCGCTGCTGCCACACCTATGGCAAGACTCGCAATGGAAATAATGCCGTCGTTGGCCCCCAAAACAGCCGCCCTTAACCAATTGCTCCGGTGGATGTAGTGGCTCTCCAGGTAATTGTCTATCGTTATCATAGCGTTATTTTTTAAAGTACAAATCTTTGGTATAATCGAGTCGTTTCCTCACTGACGCAAATATTGCTTTGTAATTAAATAGAACTAAGGCAGACTAAGGCACTGGCAAATGCTTGCACCGGTTAGGGGGTTTTCTGCTTTGTTCATTTTATTACGGTTTTAATTTCCAAATTTTGTCTGAAATGGGCAGATATTCGGGTAATGCTGCCGAACCATACCAAGTAAAGATATCGTAATCCAAAAGTCCATTTTTTATAGCTGGGTCAGTTTGCAAAAGTTCTTTCGCCTCATCAACGGTTTTGATGTTGTTCAGAATAAAAATTCCTCTGTAACCATTTTGGTTCTTGCCAAATGGTCCGGCAACAATGATTTTACCTTCTTCAACCAATTTGTTAATGTTGTCAAGGTGTCCTCTGAAACTTTCGCTTATTAGTCCTTTGTCTGCCGTAGTGTTTGTGCCTGTTTTTAGAATGACGAAAATGTAATTTTTCATTCCATAATCATCACCACCTAATTTGTCCGCTAATGTCTTGTCGTAATTGGGGTTCGCAATAGTTGTGTCCTTTGAATTGTTTGATTGTCCATAAATCAAGTTTACGGTCAATAGCGTTATGATAAAAAGTGTGTATTTCATTTCTTTGTCCTTTTATTGGTGTGTTGTCGTTTTTCCATTATCCACAACGGTTCCGGCTATGAGCAGTGCGGGGAATTTATATTTTCTGCTCAAAACAGTTGATTTTCCTTTGTAAATCTAAGAAATATTCTGCTTTGTAATTAAAGAGAACTAAGGCAAACTAAGGCACAGGCAAATGCTTGCACCGGTTAATGGAGAGGAGTGCGCTAAATTTCATAAAGTGCCTAAAGTCCGTAAAGTTATATCTGTCTCGTTATTATGAGATCGCTTCGTCGGTCGCCTCCTCGCGATGACGTCCGGGGTTGATAGATGATTTGGGATTAATTCCTTACAATAGCTCCTAAAAAAACGTGCGTCTTTGCGAGCCGCCTTAGCGGTGAAGCAATCTCTTTTTTTACATTATATTTTACGGGATCGCTTGCCTGCTGTTCACCTATCGCAGGTTGGCAGACAGGGGTCTAAACATTAGAGAAAATTGATGCTTCGCATTGTTTACAAAAATTTTTTATTTTTGAGCAAACCAAAAATGCAGACAATTAGCCTGGTTCCCTGAACTGAACAATTGGATGTTATTGTTTAATAAAATCAACTGACCTAATTCGATTAGGTCATAACTGATATTTAATCCACTTCACGGAATATCCGGTCGAAGTGAAGAAATAACAAGTTTAACCAACGAAATGAAAGCTCAAGTAAAGAAATGCCCCCTCTGAGTCAGGAAATGACCTCTCCAAGTGGAGAAATACCCTCTCTAAGTCAAGAAATAGCCCCTCCAGGTGAAGAAATGTCAGCTCTAAGTCGGGAAATGCCTTCGCTGAGTAAGGAAATTCCATCTCGAAGCGGAGAAACAAAAAATGTTTCTAAAACGAAAACCCAAATTTAAATAAATATATTATGAACACTTATCAAATGAACCGGAAACACATGGTAGAAGCTACCCTGTCTTTCCTCGACAACAACGCCACTATCTGGCAAAGTATCGCCAAAATCGGCGATGTAAAAAACAAATTAAATGATTTGAATCAGGCTATTGATAATGCTGCCGAAAACCAACAACAGGCACAGGTTAGCATTGGTAAAATCAAAGCGGAACTGAAAAGGACCATCAGTGAAAAAGCCGATATCCTGAACGACCTGGTGGAAGTGTATGCACAGATGAACGGTGACGAAACGCTGGCGCAAACTATGGCAGACTCTGCCACCAGCCTGTTTAAAATGAAAAATGATGACATGTTGCGCAAGGTGAAACAGATTATTGATGCCGCTACCCAAAACCAGGAAGCCCTTACAACCGATTATGGCATGACAGCCGAACAGATTGCCGGTTTACAGGCCGATTATGACCGTTTTCTGGAGCTAAACGGACAGCCCCGCGAGTATCAGATTAAATCAAGCGTGGCCACCACAAGTATCGACGCCCTGATGGAGGAGGCCATAAGCCTACTGAACAATCAACTCGACAAATTGCTGAAAATCTTCAAAAATCGTGATCTCAATTTCTACAACGGCTATCAGAAAGCCCGTATGATTGTGGATTACTAAAACCGTGCCTTTACACAATGAAAACACCCCGCTCTCGCAGTTTGAACTGGTGAGCCGGAAAAAATGAGAGATGCAGCTACAACCTAACATAGAATATAATGAATTTCACAAGTGGCACTTTGGAACACTTGCGGGAGAAAGGGGATGTAAACCCGGAATAAATAAATATTAAATCAACATCGAAAAATTTGCCGCCCAAACGATGCCCGAAAAATTCAAAAATAAATACCGCATTTCCTCTGCCCGGCTGCAAAACTGGGATTACCGTTGGGATGGTGCCTATTTTATTACCATTTGCACCCAAAACAGGGAAAATTATTTCGGGAACATTGTGGATGGGAACATGGAATTATCGTCCATGGGCATCATCGCGGATATCATGTGGCATGAAATTAAAAACCATGCGAGAAATGTGGAATTGGACGCATTTGTTGTAATGCCCAATCATGTGCACGGAATATTGGTTTTGACGGGGAATTCCGTAGAGACAGGGCATGCCCTGTCTCTACCATCGTCGCCGCCGCAAAAACAACCCACCACCATCGGCCAAAAACGATTCCAAAATATTGGAAAAAATTCCATATCATCCATCATCGGTTCATACAAATCGGCGGTTTCCAAACACACACACCGGTTAGGGTTTGATTTCCAATGGCAATCGCGGTTTCATGATCACATCATTCGTGACGGAAAATCATTTCAAAATATCAGAAATTATATTTTCGAAAATCCGTTGAATTGGCAAAACGATGAATTGAAATGACAACCCGTTCGCGCCGGTTTGCCAGCCGTAGATACGTTGCATACAACGTATCTACGGCTTTATAAATTCAAATAATCTTCGAGGGTATTATGCCTGAAATCAAACCCGGCAGCGGTGATTTTATCAGCAGAAACCCCTTGCCCTTCGAGTACTATAGAAGCCATTTCGCCATACATCGCTTTCATCACAAAAGCAGGAACCGGAGGGAGAAAGAAAGGGCGATGCATGTGATGTGCCAGGGTTTTCATAAAAGTTCTGTTGTCAAGAGGCGTGGGTGCCACTGCATTGTATTCGCCTGAAATTTTCTGGTTTTCCAATGCGAAAACATAAAGTCCTGCCAAATCCTGCAGGGAAATCCAGGAAATCATCTGCTTTCCACTTCCGAGCGGGGCTCCCAGACCGAGTTTTACAGGAGCCATCATTTTTGTCAAAGCACCACCTTTTTCCGACAGAACAACGCCGGTTCTCAATACTACTCTGCGGATTCCAAACGCAATCAACAGAAGTGAACTCTGCTCCCATTGCTCTGTTACTTTGGCCAGAAAACCTTTCCCGGCAGCGTTCTCTTCATGAAAACTCCAGTTGAGCGATGTACTTCCATAATAACCCACTGCAGAGGCAGAAATAAAAACTTCAGGCTTCTTCTCGGAAGCCCTGATTTTGTCCACCAGCAGCTGCGTGGTTTTCAAACGGCTGTCCAGAATCTGCTTTTTTTGCTCAGGTGTCCACCGCCCGGCACTGATGTTTTCTCCCGCAAGGTGAATAATGGCATCGGCAAACACAAGTGCTTCCTCGTCCAGAATACCATTTTCGTAGTCCCAGTAAAAAGTCCGGTTATTAGTTTTATTTCGTGAACGCGATAGGACGGCAGTTTCATAACCTTTTTCTTTTAAAAGTTTCTGAAGCTCGCTACCGATAAGCCCTGTCCCGCCGGTGATTAATATGTTCTTCATGTCTTTACTTTGGAAGATAGTTTGAGTGAATTTCCTCTAATGAGAAATTTTTATCCTGTTCATGTAGATGTTTATGAAAATAAATCAGCTTCCGGAAAATTGCCAGTGAATTGTTCAGCTCCTCCTCCGTAAGGTTACCAATGATGATTTCCGAAACCATGTGCATTTCATTAAACGAAAGCATAATCTCCTTTTCTCCCTTTTCAGTCAAGGCAATACGGCGTGCTCGTTTGTCTTTTTCATCGGCATATTCATAAATCAAACCGCTTTTTACCAAACGCTTAATGATTTCGCTTCCGCTGGATATTTCGAGCAAATGTTGCTGAATCAGTTCACTTTTCAGCAAGCTCTTATCTTTAAATAGACTTGCAAGAAAACCATATTCGTCAATCGTTTTGAAAGAAGTATTGGCAAAAGCCTTTTTGATGTATATCTTGGCAAAACGAAACAAAGTGGTGAGGTCTGACGAAAACTCAACATCCCGGTACTTTTTATAATTTACATGATCTCCTTTTTCAGGCTTTGAATCCAAAGGACTAGATGAGGCCCTGGAAACATGATTGGAAAGGAAAACCGAAAACTCCTGAATATCGTCGTTATTATGTTCGCTGGCGTAAGCCTCAACATAATCCAGCAGCAACCTCATCAATTTTATATTATCCGACATGGTATTTCTTTAAATGTTTTACTACGTTTTTGTAATTAGTATTACAAATTTGCATTATTTTTGCTGTAAAATTACAAAATCGTAGTATATGTTTAAGAATTATATAAAAATCATTTCAATTATAAGCCTTTTTCTGCTCATATTTCAACCGGGATTTGCCCGGGGGCAGAATTGTGTCGTCAAAGGAAAAGTAACCAATGGCGTCAACAACAGCCCGGTTCCTTATGCTTCTGTACAGGTAAAAGGTATGAATAATGGCACCATAACGGATGAATCGGGAAACTTCACTTTATCAGGACTAAATCCCGGAAACATAACGCTGTTGGTTTCTTCGCTGGGATATCAGAAAACAGAAAGCGGAACCATATTCCTCACCAATGAGAAACAGCCTTATATCGAAATTCCGATGCAACCGGTTGCCCAGAACCTCAAAGAGGTAACCATTACCAGCAGTATTTTGCGGCAAAGCAACATCGCCCCCGTTTCGATGCAACGCTTGGGCATCAAGCAGATTCTTGACAATCCGGGAAGCAATATGGACATTTCCCGTGTACTTCAATCCTTGCCGG
This sequence comes from Bacteroidales bacterium, assembly GCA_014860665.1. GTDB lineage: Bacteria > Bacteroidota > Bacteroidia > Bacteroidales > F082 > Sulfidibacterium. The sequence goes on from JACZJI010000132.1 coordinate 20,770, forward strand.
GAATAGGTTCTACGCCCAATTTCAGAAACGACATTATTGTTCGTGGTGGCGGGCCGACAGAAAGCAAATTCTACCTGGACGGCATTGAAATTCCGATTTTGAACCACTTCGCCACACAAGGCGCTTCGGGTGGTGCAGTAGGAATTCTGAATGCCGATTTTATCCAGTCGGTAAATTATTATTCCAGTTCCTTCCCCGCCGATCGTCCCAACGCGTTGAGCGGCGTGTTTGAATTCTTTCTGAAAGAGGGAAACCATGAGAAAACCCACTTTCAGCTTTCTCTTGGTTCAAGCAATGCCGCGCTGACTCTGGACGGACCTATCGGCAAAAAGACAAGTTATATTTTCTCGGTAAGGCAATCTTATCTGCAGTTTATTTTTTCTGCCATCGGTCTCCCCTTTCTGCCCACGTTTAATGATTACCAGCTAAAGACAAAAACCCAATTCAACGAAAAAAACCAGCTGACTGTTATCAGTATCGGTTCTCTTGACAAGATGACGCTGAATACGAGTTTGAGCAATCCCGACCCGTCGCAGGAATACATTCTATCCTATCTTCCCGTCAACAACCAGTGGAGTTATACCATCGGGGCAAACTACAAACATTTCACTAAAAGCGGGAGTCATGAACTGGTTGTGAGCCGCAACATGCTCTACAATCAGCTTTACAAATATCCCGACAACAACACCTCCCTGCCCAGAAGTCTGAACTATGTTTCTACCCAGGCAGAGAACAGCCTGCGTTATGAATTCAATATGTTTAAGGATGGATACAGCCTTAATCTGAGTGCCAACACAGATTTTTACCGGTATACAAACAACACTACTCAGCAGGATTATACATCGGGGAATACTGTCTTCAATCATTATCAGACATTATTGACCAACATGGATTATGGATTTTCGGCACAGGCATCCAAAAAGTACTTCAAAGAACGCCTTTCTGTTAGTCTCGGTTTTCGATTCGACGGCGACAACTATAATCAAAAGATGAAAAATCTCCTGAACCAGTTTTCTCCGCGTGCCTCTGTCTCTTTGTCTGTTACTCCAGAACTAAGCATCAGTGCTTCAACCGGAAGATATTTCGAGCTTCCCGCATTCACTACTTTGGGATTTAAAAGCGATCAGGGCGTTCTTGTAAACCAATCCGGGGCAACTTATATTCAGGCCAATCATTACAACCTTGGGCTTGCCTATCGCCCCAAAGAAAACATGTTCTTCTCACTGACGGGATTCTACAAATGGTACGAGGGTTATCCGATAGATCTGGTGACCGGCGAAAGTCTTGCCAACGAAGGGTCTGCTTATAACAGTGTTGTGGGAGATGTTCCGGTATCTTTTTCAGGAAACGGAAAAGCTTATGGATTCGAGTTTACACACCGTCTCAATCTTCGCACCTACACTTTAATAGCTTCCTACACTTACGTAAGAAGTGAATTTACAAACCTGCAAGGAATTTTTATTCCTTCTTCATGGGACAGCAGAAACCTTATTACCATTACAGGTTCGAAAGTTTTCAAAAAGAACTGGCAGTTTGGTTTTAAATGGCGTTTTGTCGGAGGCCTTCCTTATACACCTTATGATTTGGCAAAGACAGCCAACATTCAGGCCTGGGATGCAAAAGGTGGTCCCTACTTCAATTATTCGCTTCTCAACAGCGAGCGTTTTGGTTCATTCCAGGAACTGGATTTAAGAATTGACAAAAGGTACTATTTTAAAAAATGGGCTTTGCAGCTCTATCTCGATATCCAAAATGCTTACAATTTCAAAAACAAAGGACAGGATTATATTATCCGTAAAAAAAATGCTTCCGGCGAATATATGACAACAGCCAATGGACAGGATTATGTTCTGGAATCCTTGCCAAATTTGAGTGGCCAGGCGCTTCCAAGCATTGGAATCATCATTACACTGTAGGCTTTCATTTTGATTGTTTCATTAAGGGCTTCAGGAAATTCCTGAAGCCCTTAATTTTTTGATATAAACTTAAAATTTGTTACATTTGAATCATAATCTAAACATACCCAAATCTATGATTACGCTCACTGTTAACGGCGAGAAGAAATCGCTGGATATAGACCCGGATATGCCCTTGTTATGGGTATTACGAGACATCCTCGGATTAACCGGAACTAAATTCGGTTGTGGTGAAGGTTTTTGCGGAAGCTGCTCAGTACTGGTAGATCACGAATCTGTCAGGTCCTGCAGTACACCGATTTCTGATGTAGCCAATAAAAGCATTACGACCATTGAAGGATTATCGAAAATTAATCCCAAACTTCAGGAAAACTGGGAGCTGCTGGACGTTCCCCAGTGCGGGTACTGCCAACCGGGGCAACTCATCACGGCCGCGGCTTTGCTGGAAACCAATCCCCATCCTACCGAGCAACAGATTGTTGATGCCATGACCGGTAACATCTGTCGCTGCGGAACCTACCACCGTATCAAAGAAGCCATTGTTAAAACCGTTGAATCGAAATAGCTATGAGTCCAATAGAAAATATCAGCCGGAGAAAATTTGTGAGATACCTGGGATTTGCCACCGGCGGACTGGTAATGGCATACAATCTTCCGGGTTTTATACTCAAAGCAAATGCTGCCGAACCAGCTACCGGGGAATTTAAACCTAGTCTTTTCATCCAGTTAAACTCCGACGGTTCACTGATTCTGGTAGCCAGCCGTTCCGAAATGGGACAAAATATCCGTACCTCGCTGAGCTCTGTCATCGCCGATGAAATGGATGCCGACTGGAAAAAAGTAAGCATCATTCAAGCAGATGGAAATCCAATCTATGGCGACCAAAACACTGACGGTTCCAGAAGCATCCTGCTGTTTTTTGCACCCTTGCGAGAGATGGGAGCCGCCGCCCGCGTCATGCTTATCAAAGCTGCTTCTATAAAATGGGGCGTTCCCGAATCAGAATGCACCGCGGAGAACCATTATGTAATTCATAAAAAGACAAACCAGAAAATCTCTTTCGGTGATCTGGCAGAAGCAGCTTCCCGTTTGCATCCGCCGAAGAATATCACTTTAAAAACTCCCAAAGAATATGATTTTATCGGACACTCCATGCCAAGTGTGGATTTAAAAGATTTTGTCCACGGAAAGGCAAAATTTGGCGTCGATATCCGTGTTCCCGGAATGAAATTTGCCGCCGTTTCACGCCCTCCTGTGACTTTCGGTTCTGTAAAATCTTTTGATGCCAGTAAAGCTTTGAAAGTTCAGGGCGTGGAAGATGTTTTTGAAATTCCGAGAGTCAAAATTCCTTATGGAGCTTTGGGTGGTGTAGCTGTTGTTGCCAGCAATACATGGGCAGCGCTGAAAGGAAAAGAGGCACTTTCCGTGATTTGGGAAACAGGAGAAAATGGCGGATACGATACTCAAAAGTTTATGGAACTGATGACACAACGGGTCCATGACCAGGCTAAGGTGGTGAAAAAAGAAGGAGATGTTGAAAAAGCTTTCTCGAATGCAGACAAAATTGTAGAAAGCACCTTTCAGTTGCCGCATCTCTCCCATGCTCCAATGGAAGTTCCCAATGCTGTTGCATGGTTTAAGGGAGATTCCTGTGAAATCTGGGCTCCGCTGCAGTCGCCACAGGATGCTCGTCGCGATGCTGCTCAATATTTAGGTCTTGATCCAGAAAAAGTCACAGTTCATGTTACTTTTCTGGGAGGTGCTTTCGGTAGAAAATCGAATCCCGATTTTGTGATGGAAGCCGTGATTCTTTCTAAGAAAATGAATTGCCCTATTCAGGTATTCTGGGATCGCACCGACGATATTCAGCACGATTTTTATCATACCACCAGTGCACAATATCTGAAAGCTGCCCTTGACAAAAGCGGCAATACCACTGCCTGGCTGCACCGGTTGGCTTTCCCATCTATCAGTTCCACATTCGTCCCCGGCACTAATTATGCATCCGGCGGAGAACTGGCGAGCGGAGCTACCAATCTCCCTTTTGAAATTCCTAATCTCCAGGTTGAAAATGCAAAAGCCGATGCTTATGTTCGAATAGGTTGGCTAAGGTCTGTCTGTAATATTTTCGAAGGATATGCTACCAATGTATTTGCCGATGAACTGGCTGCTGCAGCAAAAAAAGACCCGCTGGAATATCGTCTGGGATTAATTGGGAAAGACAGGCTTATCGAGGCAGGCGAGGGATTTAAACTTGATACTGCGCGCTTGAAGAAAGTGCTTACTACCGCAGCTAAAAATGCTGGTTGGGGAAAATCGCTTCCGGCAAATCACGGTATGGGACTGGCTGTGCATTATAGTTTTCTCACTTACGTGGCGGCTGTAACCGAAGTTTCTGTCGTTAATAATCATTTAACGGTTCATAAAATTCATTTGGCAGTGGATTGCGGACAACCCGTAAATCATGACACCATTAAAGCACAGCTGCAAGGTGCAGCCATTTTTGGTATGTCGATTTGTTATTACGGGAAAATAACCGCCAAAGACGGAAAAATACAACAGACCAATTTCGATAATTATCCCGTTTTGAGGATGGATGAAGTTCCGGAAGTTACGGTGGACATCATCGAAAATCATGAACGGCCCACCGGAATTGGCGAACCGGGAGTTCCTGTGATAGCGCCATCTATTGTAAATGCCATTTATGCCGCTACAGGGAAACGATATCACAATCTGCCGCTAACAGAGACAGGACTGGTTTAAAACATTATCTTTTTTCCAGATTCATTGGAATCTCATGGTAGGATAAGATTTTTGCAACCAAAAAAGGTTTTACTTGCTACATTTGTGAGCAAAAGAACAGGTTATTTTTAAAGCTAATTCCGTGAAAACAAAAATTCTTTTTGTAATTGCTTTGTTCATACTTGGGAGTTGCACAAAATTAACTCCCGAACAAAACGCTCAACTCTTAAAAGCATACAAACAAAAAAATTATTTTAAACTTGACAAATTGATGTCGGGTATCAAATCGGTTTCCGGTAATCCTGATTTGATATTGTATGAGGCGACTTTAGATAATGCATTTAACAGGCCCGAAGAATCCATTAAGCTAATCAATAGGTTGCTTAGAAAATATCCTGAGAGTTTTAACGACACAATTCTTTGTAATTTGTATGCCATGAAGGCACAAAATGCAACTCACCTTCAGAATTACAGAGCTGCTTTCCACAATAACAAAATCATTCTTTCCAGGTATTCGTCTGTTTGTAGTCAGGATGAAATAAAGTCTTTCAAACAGGATAATTCTTTTTATCAATATCTGGTGAATGCCCCCAAAATGACTATTATCAAGGAATCAGATTCTAAAATTTCTTTGACAAGAGACCTGGCAGGAATTTTCAATATTCCGGTTCAGATCAATGGCGAAACGGAAGAATTTATCTTTGACACCGGAGCCAACATTTCGGTCATTGATAAAACACTGGCGACAAAGTATGGTGTAAAAATTTTGGGCGACAAAGTAAATGTTGGAAACCCTACAGGAAAAGATGTAGAGGCAGAAGTGGGTTTGCTTAATCTTAAAATAGGGTCCATCGAAATAAAAAATGCTGTTTTTCTGGTTTTCCCAGATTCAGCTTTAATCTTTGCACATGGAGCCTATGTGATAAAGGGAATTATCGGTTTTCCCATCATGTATGCTTTCCAGGAGTTTACGGTAAAAAACAACCAATTTCTGATAATTCCGAAAACCGTTGAAGCAACAACCGTCAGAAATTTTGCTTTTGATGGATTGTCGTTGGATGTTTTGGTAAAATATGAAAACGACTCCTTGCCCTTCCAATTTGATTCAGGCGCCGACAGGACTGCCTTGTATCCCAATTTTTTCAATAAATACAAAAGTGAGATAGTAAAAAATTGCAAAAAAAGTCCCCTCAAATTTGCTGGTGTAGGGAGCACTATTGAAGTTGAAGCTTATGTGATGGATTCGGCAGTTTTTGCAGCCGGAAATGCAGAAGCAAAACTAGACTCTTTATATATCCAGACCAAAAATCTCCGAGGAGAAGCCTCCAGATATATTTACGGAAACCTGGGCCAGGATTACATCAAACAGTTTTCAGACATGAAAATAAATTTCGCTTCCATGGGAATCAACTTCTCAGGAAAGAAAAAATAAACATCACTATTTTTTGCTATTCAGAATTCCCCTTGTTCCAGTTTATCCTCTTAACAGGAATGATTTGTAATTTGGTTGAACGTGAAATCAAACCCGGATTAATGCCCGGTTTTCCTTGTGGAATTGGCTCGTTTAAAGCTTTATAATAATCAACCCAGGCGGGAAAAAACTGATGGGTTTTCGGATTCTTGAAAGTCATGGGTTTCAAAGGGAAAAACGTCTTATCATCATTGGCACTTTTGAAAGCCGCATAAATTAACTCACTGCAATACCATTTTCCGTTATTCATCAAAAAATCATCATCATAAGGCTGTCCAACCTGCTCCAGAGCAAAATCCTGGGCACCAGGAATAAGTAAACGATACGGTTTTTTTAATCTTTCCACTGTAATGTTATGAATGAATCCTGTATCACCCGTTCTGGCAAAAAATGTCTTCAAAGAATTAACCTGAACTTCTTTACCAATGGCTTCCACCACTTTAAGCGTATCATTGATTTTTACAACCAGTGCACAATGCGAGAATTTTTTTCCGTCTACTCCTTGCGTCACCGCTTCGATAGCATTGCATAACGGTCCACATTGTATATTCTGAAACAATAAATCGCCTTCTTTAAGTTGATTACTTTGTGTGTTTTTGACTCCACATCCCCAAAGAAATATCAAAATTGTAGCAAAAAAGAGAGATCCTATTTTATTCAAAAGTTCAACTTTCATATCTAAACAATAATTAATAAAAACGACTTCCAAAATTAGATATAATTCATTGCTGAAATCTCAGAAACTAAATGCGCACATAAGAAATGAAAATTTTTCACTATAAATATTTGCAATAATTGTCTAAGAAAAACTAACATTGCATCGCTATTTGTGACTTGTAATTTTATCACCATCTGGGTTATAGACAGGACTAAATACGCAGCTTATTTAAGAATTACGGATGGTCATTTTAATTACTTAAAGTTATGATAACATATAAGCTACATAAGAGTCATCAAGTCATAGAAATAAATTATAAAGGAGACATATATTTACAGGAACTCCTTGATTTTATAAATTCAATGATTGCTAAGTGCGATCTCCCATACAAGCTTAAATCTATAACCTCTGCAACCGAAGCAAACTTCAAATTTCTTTATAGCGAACTTGAACCCATCGTGGAAGCAATGAGTTGCTTGTCAAAGCGGATAGATTCGTTAAAAGAGGCTTTTATAATAAATTCGCCGCAAGCAATGGTTCTTGCAACTACCTTCAAAATCATGAATTCAAAATCTGAAAATTACCGTATGGAAATCTTTTCCACTAAGGAAGCAGCTTTGAGATGGCAGGGAATTGATTACTTTTAAGGTGCTCAAAAAAGCTACTATCTAACTTAATATTATGAACCCCAAAAACAATACCCTTGATTTTCTCAAGGTACTCGATAATGCGTTTGAAATAAATTCTAATGCGGAAATAGCTTCAGGGCAAAAAGCTTATATGAAAAACCTGTTTGAATTTTACGGTATAAAAGCCCCGGTCAGACAGAATATTCAAAAGGCATTTTTTCACAAAGAATTTCTACCTCCAAAAAAAGAGCTGGAAAGACTTGCCGAAACGCTGTGGGAGAAACCACAAAGAGAGTATCAGTATTTTGCACAGGAGCTTGTTCAACAATACACCAAACAGTTTGAGCAGAATGACATTCACCTTTTTGAATTCATGATAACTCACAAATCCTGGTGGGATACAGTTGACTTTATTGCATCCAAACTGGTGGGAGAATATTTTAAAATCTTTCCCGGCCAACGGGATAATTTCGTCAAAAAATGGATTGACTCGAAAAATATCTGGCTTCAGCGAACAGCAGTTCTTTTCCAGTTGAATTACAAAAAAGATGTGGACACGGTATTACTGGCCTCTGCAGTCCATGCACTGCTTGGCTCAGAAGAGTTTTTCATAAATAAAGCTATTGGATGGATGTTAAGGCAATACACAAAAACCAATCCGGAATGGGTTATTGATTTTTGTGACCGCACTCCGCTTGCAAAGTTAAGCCGCAAAGAAGCTTTAAGATTGGTTCATTAAAATTGCAAACCTGTTGCAGCTACTTTCACTTCACCATCATCAACCTCACGATTTTAGGAATTAATCTTTTTTTGGTAAGATATTCTATACGGTCATATTTTTTGGTGCTTTTTAAAATCTGTTCAACCAAAAATGGAGTAACTGTTTCCACGTCTTCCGCAAGGATATCCATAACTTTTTTGTTTTTGGATTGTTCTTCTGTCTCTGCAGCTGACATGGCATTTTTCAGAAAATCGGTACGGACCATCCCAGGACTTAGAATGCCGATTTGAATACTGTTTTCCTTTACTTCCCGGGACACAGATTTGGTAAAATAATTTACGCCCCTTTTTGTGGTGCCATAAAGCGTTAATTTGTCCATCATCCGGCCGTCGCTGCCGAAGCCTTCCATATTGAAAATTTTCCCGTAACCTTGTCGTTTAAAAAATCGAACGGCAGCTTGCGTTCCCAGCATAAGGCCTGCAATATTCACTGAAACCAAATCCCGGATTTGTTGGCTGTTCAGATCTTCAAAATATTGATATGCCTGCGGAATTCCGGCATTGTTAATCCAAATGTCTATCTTTTTATAGCTTTCTAAGGCAAGAGCAATTAAAACCTGATGAGTGGTTTCTTCAGTAACATCTCCGGCGATACCTCTTGCATCATATCCCTGGCTGGTAAGGTCATGGACTTTTTTAGCCACCACCTCTGGATTTCTGCCATTTAAAACAACCTGATGTCCTCTTTTTAGAAACTGCACGGCAAGTCCATATCCTATCCCTCTGGTGCTTCCTGTAATTACTACTGTTTTCTTTTCCATAATCAGCTTTTTGAAGATTCTTATGTCCTGTAAAAATAAGAAATTCCAGGCAAGCCGCTAATTGCAATTCCCTCATAAATAATCGTTTCAATTTCTATGAAAAAGATATACCTTTGTTATATATGAGAAAATAAGTGATAAGCATTTTAACGATTTTTTTTGAAACTCAAATCCGAAAACTTATTATTAACCAAAAGTTTAAACCATTTAACCTAACCATTTAAAATCATTATCATGAAAAAAATTTTATTGCTCACATTCATGAGCTGTTTTTTTTCGTTGACTACTCATGCTCAGAACGATTCAGTTCAGAAAGAAAAAGCAACCAATCTAATTGAACGTGTCACAAAAGAAATCTCACAATTTAAAATTGACACAGCTGCCGTCCCAAACGACAAAATCACAAAGAAAATTGAAGAATTGAGAAAGTACCGTAGCAAGTTTAACGTAGATGCACTTGTAGATTTTAAGCTTCAGCAGGATAAAAAGAACCACAAAATATCCGAAGCTGAGTATGAAAAGGTGTACAATTTCTTTAAAAAAGGGGATGGAAAAAAATGGCTGGACAATGCTGTTATTTGGGTTTACCGGAAACATTTTACTTACAAAGAGCTAAAAGTACTTGTACGGTTTTATAAGTCTTCAGCCGGTCAGAAATGGTCAGCCGAATTTCCCATAGTATTGGTGCAGAATGTGCTGGCAGCTGAGCAGGTTGGTAAAATTTATAAGAAAATGAACATGAAAGAATAATAGTTCTATTACAATAACTTTCTTTTATTATAGTTCTACTTATAAGTTGAAAACTATAATTCGTGGATATCAGTCAAGTTTTGCTCAGTACGAGCCTGTACGAATTTCATTTGATTATCTTTGTCCTGAATCAGGCAGTGAGTTGCCTCTGATATTTATGAACCAAATAAAAATGAAAATGCACCTCAGCAACCTGATAAAATTACCAGGCCTTTTACAAACTGTTATCAGGAGTTCAAAGGTACAAAAACGGTTCATTAACCAGACACTTTACTTCGATATCGAACAAAGTAAACGAGAGAATGACAACAGTCTGAATGAATCCGATTTCAGAAAAATAACAAATTATTATGGCTTCGCCGTTCCTGCAATTTTAGGAGAAGGATTCTGTTTACTCCGTGGAAAAAGCATGTCGAACCGTGAAAGAAATGCCCTTACATATCTGGGAGCTTTAACCGGTTTATTCGATGATTTTTTTGATGAAAGGGAACTTTCAGATCACTACCTGAAGAGCCTTATGGACCGTCCGGAAACCGCAGAAGTAAACAATGCTAATGAGAAATTGTTCGTTACGTTTGCACAGAAAGCCCTAAAAAACACGAGCGATATAGACGGACTTAAAAAGGCTTCATTAAAGGTGTATGAGGCACAGGTATTGAGCAAAAAGCAAAAAGAGGCCACTATAAGTCAGGAGAAAATCAAAGATATAACCTTGCAAAAAGGAGGGTATTCAATTCTCTTTTATCGTTCAGTTTTTCAACAGGCAGCCGATGATACTGAAAGGCAGATGCTTTATTATCTCGGAGGCATCGGTCAGCTGGAAAATGATATTTTCGATATCTATAAGGATTATACGAATGGCATCAAAACCTTGGCAACTACCACGGCTCATATTGAAGAACTTAGAAAAGTCTACCGCTTACTGATGGAAAAGACCATCGATCTGGTGCATAGAACAAATTTCTCTTTAAAAAGCAAAAAGAAATTCCTTCGTTTCGTGGCTCTGATTATAGCCCGTGGATTTGTATGCCTTGATTTTTTGGAAAAAAATGAAGAAAAAACAAATCGTACATTTTCTCTGAAAGAATACAAAAAGAAGGATCTGATCTGTGATATGGGAACTGTAAAAAACAATGTGAAACTCATCAATTACTATTTAAAAAGTGATCTAAGAAAAAAATAAGGCTACCGGATTTCTCAGTCTAAAGCAGGTTTCCCATTCTTTTATACCAGTAAAAGCAAAAGCATGATTATTTTGAATTTCTGATTTTTCCTCTACATTTGTGACCCTATCTAAAAAATAAAATGAAGAAAATTTTACTCTTCGTCCTGATGTTACTCGCAGTAACAGTTCAGGCACAATTCAGCAAATTCTTCGAAAACAAAAGTCTGCGGATGGACTATTACCACAGCGGTAATGATACCAGCGAGTATTACTCCTTTGATGAATTGATTGAAGAACCTTATTGGGGTGGATCACACGTAAATCTGGTTGACACCATGAATTACGGAAATTATTACGTAAAAGTATTTGATGTTAAAAACGATTCGCTGCTTTATTCAAGAGGTTATTCCACTCTTTTCAGAGAATGGCAAACCACTGAAGAAGCAAAAAAAATAAACCGCACCTTTTCTGAAAGTGTGGTAATTCCTTACCCGAAGGAGAATGTCCGTATCGAATTATACAGCCGCGATTGGAATGGAAAATTCCATAAAAAATTCTCTTACGTCGTTGATACGAACGATTATTTTATAAAACATGATCGCCGGCTGGTCTATCCTACCCGTGATATATGGATTACAGGTAATCCGGCTAACCGAGTGGACGTCGTCATTTTACCTGAAGGTTATACAAAAGCCGAAATGGGAAAATTCATAGTAGACTGTAAGAAGTTTGTGAATGAATTCTTTTCCGTAGCGCCTTATAGTAATAATAAAGATAAATTCAATTTCAGAGCTGTGCTGGCTCCTTCAAAACAGTCCGGAACTGACATCCCAGCTGAACACATCTGGAGAAATACCATCATGAATACCAGCTATTACACTTTTAACAGTGAACGATATTTAATGACTATGGACGATAAAAGTGTTCGTGACCTCGCTGCCAACGCTCCCTATGATCAGATTTATATCCTTGTAAACAGTCCGAAATATGGCGGAGGTGCTATTTACAACGATTACAATGTAGCAGTCAACGGCAACAGCGAGTCTGGAAAAATTTTGGTTCATGAATTCGGTCATGGATTTGCAGGACTGGCAGATGAATATTACGACAACTCGACTTCTTATCATCATTTCTATAATTTGAATATAGAGCCTTGGGAACCAAATATCACCACCCTGAAAGATTTTGGGAAAAAATGGAAACATCTGGTAAAACCAGGAACTCCTATCCCGACACCTGCCACAAAACAATATATTAATACGGTTGGAGCTTTTGAAGGTGGAGGCTACGAACCAAAAGGAATGTATCGTTCCCAGC
>JACZJI010000133.1 GCA_014860665.1 Bacteroidales bacterium
ACTATGTCAGTAAGCGCTTCTACAGCTGAATTAAATGTTTCGGCTGCCAAGACCACTCCTATTGAAAGAATCACCAATCCCCATTCAAAATGACTGATTTTAAGAATAAAACCCAAAATCACGGCCAATATTCCAAGAGACATTTGAATCCAGAAATTATGCTGGGTCTTTATCATATAAAAAATCCCCTTAAAAGCATATACAAAACTTTTAGCCCTCTTTTTTGGGGAAAACGGTTGTTGATTCCCGAAATGGCTGTTTTCACTCATCGGTTCATCTTTTTTTTCAAAAATACAGTAATTTTTTCAGCAGGGACATTTACAAAAACATCTCAATAAGATTACAACTGAGTCTTTAATTCATGATTTGTGTAAAATTACTGTAAAATAATATATATCAAAATATTACACTTAAAGGATTATAAGCTAATAATAAGACATTAATAATATTTAGAAAGTTTCTTTGAAGAGAAAATTCTATAAACCCAAAGAGCCTATACTAAAAGCATCTGAGTAACCTTGTATTTTTCAAATACTTTGGTAAATTTGCCTTCCATCAACCCAGATGGATGAAATCTTTTCTAATAAGCCGGCATAATTTTTTCATTGGATTTCTAATATCTATACTTGTTACTGCTGCTATAGTGCCTTTTGTTAAGATAGGGACTACTTATAAATTGTCAATAACAAAGGAATTGAAGCAAAGATCAGATTATATTGACATCTATAAAGATCTGTATCATGATGGAAACAGTGAAAGGATCCACATCATAAAAAACTTTGAGAATAACACAGCAATTGTGTTGGTTAAATCTGGCAGAACTATATTTGAATGGAATCTTCATGGAATAATCATACCTATTAAATTTCTGATTACAGAGGATTATAATAAGGACGGAATAGATGAGCTTTATGCCTTTTCTTACAGTCATGACAGTGTTTTTTTAAGTGGCTACGACATTGCAGCCAATAAAATCTGCTTTCCCCCATTATTCCTTACAAAATTCAGCTACTTTAACCATCATCGGGACTTATCCATTTGGGATGCTAAATTTCACAAGTTTAGTCCTGATGGAACACCAAAATTAGTGGTTCCTATTCATAGCTCGTTTTCAAACAGCTGTAGAAAGTTATTCATAATCGACTTGGAAACCCGATCCTTTATCACTTCCCCTATGGCAGCTACCGAAGAATATAACGAAATTAATTTTGTGGATTTACTGGGAAAGGGGATCGACGATATCACAGGTTCGCTTTATGCAGCTGGGAACTTCCCTATTAATTACCCACTTTCGGACCAATTTCTATGGTTTTTTGTCTATGATTCGAACCTTCATTATTTGTTTAAGCCAATTGAACTAGGACACCATCCCGGGTGTGTTCATGTATATCCATTCAGAGAGAAATCAAGAAATTTATTGGCAGTTTTTACTAATTCTAACCTATTAACTGACAGCACATTTATTGGCATTGCTGACTCCAAAGGACATTTTATCCATTACAGGAAACTACCTTATAACGAAAAAGGGAGCGGTTATTATTTGAAAGTACTTCCATATGGCAGAAAAATTAGAATGGCACTTTACCATTTTGACAATGGGCTTGTTGAATATCTAAATAAAGATTTAAAAACGATAAAAACATATCAATCGGTTCCATTTGACAGTTATGTTTATCCATTTGATTTAGATGGTGATGGTAGAAAGGAAGAAGTTTATTATGGAAAAGATTTAGATCATTTAATAATTTCACGTAATGATTTTAAGGATCCTTCCGTTCTAAAGATTAATGGGGAATATGGAGAATCCTACTTTTCAGAGCGTTGGAAAAACGGCAAACCTGTCGCTCTTTGCTTAAGTCTTCCTCACAGATATTATGAATTCTCTTATGGAAAAAATAGATTGTACACATTTCGTTTTCTGATATATGGAAGTATTTTCATCCTGATTTTCTTCTTTGTAAACCTGATTGGATATTATTACCAGCGACTGTTGAAAATCAGATACAGTGCTGAAAAGCGCATACAGGAAAATCAATTACGGTCCATTGAAATGCAGTTGAATCCTCACTTCATCCTGAATACCCTCAACTCCATCGGGGCACTCTATGAGAAAAAAGAAACCCAGTCAGCACGCATTTACATGGGAAAATACAGCAAACTGCTTCGAAATACTTTACTGGCTTCCGGTCAGATCGAAACTACTTTGGAAGAGGAATTGGACTTTGTAAAAAACTTTCTTGAGTTAGAGCAATTCAGACATGATAATCAGTTCTCATACAACATCTCCAACAATATGAAAGCAGGGACTGTAAAATTGCCTCGTTTGTTGATCCACACATTTGTCGAAAATGCGATTAAGCACGGCCTCTATCCTATTCTGGGAAAACAACCTGCCTTTATTGAAATAAAATGCTTCGAGCAGGGACATTTCCTAATAATTGAAATATCAGATAACGGGATTGGGAAAAAAGCCGCCGGTGAAAAAGAAAACTTCTCCACCGGGAAAGGACTTGAAATTTTAAACGAAACACTATCGCTTTACAGGACAAATTACCATCAGAGAATCAGCTATTCTGTGGAAGATCTGAATCCGGGAGCAGAATTCCCCGGCACAAAAGTGACAATCTCAATTGAGAAACAATCAAAAAAGAAAAAATAAATGTAAACTGTCCGAGGCCTCCCTTCTCCGATTCCGAACATGCCTGATGAAGAGAAGATCATTAACCTTGTTTTTTTCAAATACTTTGGTAAATTTGCTTTCCATCAACCCAGATGGATGAATACATTTCTTATTAGCCGGCATAATTTCTTAATCGGGTTTATTATCTCTGTGCTGGTTATGGCAGTCATTTTGCCTTTTGTTAAAGTTGGGGGAAAATACAAATTGACAACTCTAACTGATATATCAAAGAGTTCCAACTACATATTTATCTATAAAGACCTTTGGAAGGATGGAAACAGCGAGCAAATAAGGGTCATGCGGAATATTGATGGACAGTCAAGTTTTTTAATTTTAAAAAATGGGAGAGCACTTTATCAGTGGAGCAGTCATGGAAAAATCGTAAAAAACGATTTTTTGTGCACTGAAGATTTAAATCATGACGGGTTAGATGAAATTTATGTTTTCACTCACAGCCACGATAGTATCTTTTTGAACGGTCTCGATTTAAAAACTAAAATAACTGCTTTCAAACCAATTTTTATAACAAGGTTTAATTATTATGATGGTAAAATTGATGTCGAAGTACATAATCCGCAATTTAAAGATATTTATCATGACGGTAATAAGGAATTAATTTTCTCGGTTTTTGCAACATATTCTAAATCACCGAGAAAAATATTTGAAGTGAATATCAAAGACAGGAAAGTAATATCCTCGCCAACTGCGGGGACATCAGCAAGAGACTTCCTTTCTGTTTGTGATATCAATCAAGATGGAAAAGATGAAATTATGGGGGAAGTCCCTGCTTTACAAAACTTTCCAAAAGAATTTACTCATTCAGATTCATATCTTTGGTTGATGGTTTATAATTCTAATTTAAAATATCTTTTCGAACCAAAAAAATTAGGAAACTATTATGGGTTTGTTTTCACATATCCTTTGGTTACAAAAGCACAAAATTTTATTGCCATTTTTTGTAACCATACTGGGATCTCAGACAGTTCGTTCCTAGCGATAGCAAATTATCAAGGGAAAATTTTGAGATACAAAAACATTAAAATACCCAAGGTTGAAGATCCCTATTTTTTCAAAGTACTCCCTGAAGGAAAAAAGTCAAGTATGGTATTATATCGGGGTGACGGATTTGTTGAGTATTTCAGTAAATTTTTAAAGTTGACCGGTACTTACCAATCCGTACCTTTCTCTGGAAATTTTAACACATTTGATCTGGATGGCGATGGCCAAAAAGAAGAAATTTATTTTGGCTCTGGTACTGATGACTTAGTTGTTTCAAGATATAATTTCAAGGATCCCACAGTTATAAAAATTCCGGGAATAAATGCAATTGGGTATTTTTCTGAAAAATGGGAAAACCACAAACCTGAGGCCTTATGTCTAAGTCTTCCCAACCGGTATTATGAATTTTCCTATAAAAAAAATCCAGTATACACTTTTCGGTTCTTGATATACGGAGGTATTTTCATCATGCTCTTTTTCTTTTTCAACCTGATTGGATATTATTACCAGCGACTGTTGAAAATCAGATACAGTGCTGAAAAGCGCATACAGGAAAATCAATTACGGTCTATCGAAATGCAGTTGAATCCTCACTTCATCCTGAATAC
>JACZJI010000134.1 GCA_014860665.1 Bacteroidales bacterium
AACTCAAATGAAAAGAAAAACAAAATAAATTAAGGTAAAATTATTTAACAAATTAATGTATAAATTTGGCTTAGAAATTACACCCTTTTCCAGTGGCACAAGATGCCCGGAATTAGTGGCACAAGATGGCCGGTATATCCAATTTAACCGAGGTTCATCCGAGGTTAATTCGAAGTTCATTCGAATAAAAACGAATGAACCTTGAATTAACTTGATCTTAAATATTGCCTTACTATATCTTTGCTAAGGACAGGAAGCAAACTTAGCCTGATAGAAGTGATAAGTAGAAAAAAATCAATTTTAAATCGAATTCAGGTTAGTAGATCCATTTGCTGACAGGAATAGAAAAATCTACGCTCCATTTCGGGTCGTTTATACCTTATTGATTTCAGTTATCATGTTCAGAGAAATAATGAACATGAAATCTATTATTTGCCTACCATCGTGTTTTCATACAAAAATTCCAAATTTCTTGAAAAACTAAATGAAGCATTCTATTTATGGAACTCATTCAAATCTAAATTTCATCGCATTATTCCTTGAAAACACAACAATAATCAGTATGAAAGCTTACGGAGATTCAAAAAAAACTCAACCTAAGTTATCTAACAAGGGAATAAGATATTGATATTTTTGACGTTCCCTGATATTATTAACCTGTAGTTTCATCCAGATTTTCTCATCTTGGGCTGGTTTTCAGTTTATTTTGGAATGTTAATAAATTAATTACTAAATCAAAAGAAAATCTCCATTGTTAAATTTTAAAAAGCAAAATGTGATAGGTTTTTCGCACTTAATAATCACATTTTAACTGTTCAAACGATATATTTTATTAACACGTGTTAATTTCACAACAAATTTTATCCACATTATCAACCACTTACAATTTTATATTTCTACATAATAAAAAAAAATTTGATAATACATAAAAAATTACGTGTACGCACACGATATTTAAAATATTTTTTTATTTTTGTCGTGTTCGCACACGTAATTTGAATAAATAGAATTTGGACTTTTTAAAAAAGGATACCAAAGATTAGATAGGTTATTGGAAACGCATTTGTATTATATGGTATAATTAATATCGAATAGCATCACATATCAGTTGCAGAGAAGAAAAGGCAAAGGAAGTCTCAAAAAAAATCTGAAGAAAAATATTTTATCTAGTACCTAATGAGAAAATACTTGATGTCAAATATTACGATAACGTTTGCAGAAAAGACTTCAAACTCAAAGGACACTTGTACCTACCGGAAGCAATCTCTTTTTATTTGCAAAATCAGCTATATCATAAATAATTACAATGATTTAAATTTATTATTAGTAAATGGAAATAATACAATATTCATTTTAACCTCCCAAAAAATATATAAATCGTGAAAATTATATTCATAGGTAATGTAACATCAAATTTTGTGAAATGAAAAAACAGAAATTTTCAAATTATTTTCCATAATAAACGAAAATAGAAAAGTCAAGGATGTGCAAATTACCGCAATCGTTGGATTTAATAATCATTATGAACCATATTCCTTATTTACATAATCATGTTAATATGTGCAATCAAAATTTATTGTTATGAAAAAAATTCTATTTTTTATTTTGCTGCTAGGGCTTAGCATTCCGATGACAGCTCAAGTAACTGTTCAGGGAACAGTAAAATCAGCACAAGACGGAAGTACGCTGCCTGGGGTCAGTATTTTACTAAAAGGAACAACGAGAGGAACCGTGACAAACATGAACGGTCATTATTCCATTAGTGTTCCTGGAAATGCTACCTTAATCTTCTCATTTGTGGGTTTTGAAACTAAAGATATTGTCGTTAAGAACGAAAAGACAATCAACGTTTCATTGAACACCAAAGCAACGGGACTCAATCAAGTAGTTGTTGTTGGTTATGGTACAGAAAAAAGAAAGGACCTTACCAGTTCTATTGCTACAATTAGTGGTGCCAAAATAGCCAATCAAGCAGTAGGAAATGCATTAACTGCAGTACAAGGGCGTCTTGCTGGTGTACAGATTACAAATGATGGAGCTCCAGGTAGTGCTCCAACCATAAGAATTCGGGGAACGGGGTCTATTTACAGCTCTACTCCATTATATGTTGTCGATGGCGTTATCGTAAATGATATCAGTTATCTTGGGCCCAATGACATTGCAAGTATCTCGGTTTTGCGTGACGCATCTGCTGCAGCTATTTATGGGGTTCAGGCAGCCAATGGTGTAATCCTTATCACTACTAAAAAGGGCACCCGCAACGGAAAGGTAAAGGTATTTTTTAATTCCTATGTAGGAATTAAAAAACCTTCACATATCATGCAAATGAACACTACTGCCCAGTGGATTCAAATGTACAATGAAAGGATTAAGTACAGCAATTCTGCAGATAGTTTATTAAATCCTGCCAATTTCCCAACGAGTACCAACTGGTTTAATCAGGTATTAACCAGTTCTGTTACACACAATGTTGATGTAAGTGTAATGGGTGGAGGTAAAAACTCTTCTTTCAATATTGGTGTTGATGACCTAAAAGATAATGGTCTTATCAAAGGCAATAATTATGAAAGGCTGGATTTGAGAGCCAATTACGGTATTCATATCGGCCGCCACGTAAGTATCGGGCTTACAACCGTACTTTCATCTTCCAAGACTAATCCAGCACCTGGGAATTTATTGCTTACAGCCTTCCGTTCAAATCCGATGTTTGCACCGAAAAGCAATGACACCACATATACCGATCCTACTGATATTAATGGATTTTATCCTCTTCCACAGAGTAACCCGGCTGCCATGTTGTATTATAATCACCAATGGAACAATACAATCAATGCCTATACAAATGGGTATATCAAGATAAATTTCCTGAAGAATTTTGAGTTAAAATCAACCATGGGTTTTAACCCCACCATCAATAATTATATTGGGTTCACTCCAATATACCAGGTAAGCACGTCACAACAAAGCTCTTACAATACACTTACCAAGACCAATTCATATAATACCAACCTGTCATGGGACAACACCTTAACATACACCAAAACGATAAAAGATGAGCATCATATTTCGGTGATGATGGGGACTACTTACAGGGAGTTTACGTCTAATTATCTGTCAGGAACAGCAACAGGTATTGTGGATCTACCGGAAATTAACCCCAGTTATTTGTTTCTGACAATTGGAAAAGCTAGCTCCAAAACTACAATTGTTGCTTCTGACGGTGGAAGTAAAGTTGTAGAAATGGGCTATATGGGTCGTTTTCATTACGATTATAAAAATCGTTATCTGGTCAACTTTACCATGCGTGCAGATGCTTCGTCAAAGTTTCCAGCCAATAACAGATGGGGTTACTTCCCTTCAGTGGGTTTTGGCTGGATTATAAGCCAGGAAAAATTCATGAAAAGAATACCTGCCATCAACTTCCTGAAACTAAGAGCCGGATGGGGATTATTGGGGAATGCCAATATACCTTCCAACTTGTACCAGCCCACAATATCTAACGGTACACCTGTAATATTTGGCCCTGATCAGAATACAGGTTACGGACCGGTATCACCTTCAGAAAATGTTAAAAATTCTTTTAATCCAAATTTGAAATGGGAAGTGGTAGAGGAAACAGACGCAGGGTTTGATTTAAATGCGCTTAACAACAGGTTAACAGCTTCTTTTGACTGGTATTATAAGCTTACCAATAATGCTATTTTTGCCACCACGGCGCTGGCAAGTTCAGGTTTAAACAGCAGTGGTGTATGGGGAAACTTTGCAAACATTCTTAATAAAGGGTTAGAACTTACTGTAGGATGGCAGCAGAAAGTGGGAGCATTTAATTTTAATATAAATGTTAACGGATCTTATAATCAAAATGTTGTAAAATCTATTAGTGCCGCAGGAGCCAGCTATTATGATGCAGGAGATGGTTCTAATAATATCACCCCTATTACTAGAACCACAGTAGGACAGCCTATTGGTGAATTCTTTGGATACAAAGTAATCGGCGTTTTCCAGAACCAGGCTCAGATAGATGCTACTCCACACTTGCAAGGTACGGTGCCGGGAGATTTGATATTTGCTGATATAAACCATGACGGAGTAATTGATGCAACAGACCGTACATCCATTGGCAATCCCAATCCCCCTTACCTATATGGTGTGAATTTGGGAGTAAACTACAAGAATTTTGATCTTAACATTTTCTGCCAAGGGGTAGCAGGCAACAAAATATTCAATGAGAACAGACTTCTTGAGTATGTTACGGAAAACTTCGACCAGACATTTTATAACAATCGGTGGCATGGGCAAGGAACTTCCAATACCTACCCATCTGTGTTGATAAATGCAGGCGATCCGCGCACTCCAAGCTCCTATTATATTGAGAGCGGAAGTTATTTCCGAGTTAAAAATATTCAATTGGCATATAACTTCTCGAAAAATATCATTTCAAGGTTACATTTGGAAAAACTCCGGATTTATGTAAATGCAGAAAACCCATTTACTTTTTTCAAATATAACGGATTTTCTCCAGAAGTGGCATCCAACAGTCCTCTCCTTAGTGGTGTTGATAACGGAGTTTATCCCTTATCCTCCATATATACTTTTGGTGTTAGTGTAACTTATTAAAACTTTAAAAAATGAAAACATTAAATAAAATATTATTACTCATTTTTGTAGTAAGTATGATGTCTTGTCAGAAAAATCTAAACTTTGCTGACTATAATAAACTACCTCAACCAAAATTTTGGAAGACTGCCGCTGATGCCCAAGCTGCCATCACTTCTTGCTATGGAAGTTTTGTTTCTGACTGGGCATATTATGACCCCAATGTATTAGGACCTGAAGAGATGGCTTCTGATGAAACAGCTAAGGGGTCCACTGCCAACAGTCAGGCAGACTTGAATGCCTTTATAGATTATTCATTTACACCTTCATTTGCCAGATTTGCAAATCTTTGGAAATCTAGGTATTCAACAATCAATTTATGTAATCAGGTAATTACGAACGTGCCAAACATAAATATGAACCAAGCTGATAAAGACCAAATTATTGGTGAAGCAAAATTTATGCGTGCATGGGATTATTTTGAACTGGTAAAATTGTTTGGCGCTGTTCCAATTTATAATGGCTTGCCGCAAAGCGGAGCTTATGACATACCTTCATCGCCAATAGATTCTGTGTATAGTTTTATACTCAAAGACCTTGATTGGGGTTATGCCCACATGCGAAAAACAGTATGGGATAATGCTAATAAGGGAAGAGCAACTGCATGGGCGGCAAGAGCTCTCGAAGCAAAAGTGTTGATGTACATGGCATCTGGTGCTAATTTTATGCCAAATAAACAACCCATCGACGGAAAAACATGGGCTGATGTGGAACAAGTAACTAATGATGTTATCAACAATGGACCTTACAAGTTATATACTGCTAAAGGTGATTCAAGCTACTTTTACCTGTTCCGGCTGCAAAATGAAAACTGTAGCGAATCCATATTTGAGATTCAGGCAGGAGCTTCGTGGACTGTAGGGTCTGTAAATGGATGCGCGTATGCATTGAATCAATGGATTAAAGGCCAGGATGGTGGTTTTGGGTATAGTGTTCCCAGTGACACATTAGTTGCTGCCTGGAAAGCAAGATATAAATCTCAACACGACCTCAGGTATAAGGCATCCGTCATTTGGAGAGGTGACACCACTGTGGATGGAATGGTTGTTCAGGGGGCTCCTCAATTGGATGGTATTACAGGAACTCCGAGGTACGATTATGATGTATATGTTCCACATGATCAGCGATCTGGTATTAAAGGGGGCTATTGGATGCAACAAATAGAACAAAATTTCCGTTTATTCCGTTATGCCGATGTATTATTAATTGATGCTGAGGCCAAATTCATGAATGGAGATATTGCTGGTGCTTTGATCTCAATAAATAAAGTCAGAGAACGTGCCGGAGAACCTGATTTAACAGCCGCCAACCTTACCTTACAAAAGATATGGGATGAGCGACGCTTTGAGCTTGCATTCTCTAATGACCGGTATTTTGATCTGATTCGTACTGGACAAGCACAAAAGGTTTTAGGGTATAGAGGTTGGCAATATCCTAAAAATGTATTTTATCCTATTCCACAAACACAGATTGACCTTTCAAATGGTCAGTTAAAACAAAATCCCAACTGGTAACATTGTAATTTGCAGGGGAGAAATTGAAGATGAACCTTAAATCTTCTTTTCTCCCATGTTTTAACTTTCTAAAAAAGAATTCTGATGTATAAAATATTTTTAGTTATAATTTTCCTTTTTAATTTCTCTTTTATTGCCCAAGCCCAGAAGAAAGAATATAAGATGGTTTGGCATGACGAATTCAATGAAAAGTCTCTCGATACAACCCAGTGGAATTATGTAATTAATGGGAATGGAGGTGGAAATAATGAATTACAGTATTACACAAATTCACCGGAAAACGTTTATCTAAAAGATGGGCATTTATATATTGTAGCACTAAAAAAATCCTATAAAGGGAAACTTTATACATCGGCAAGGATCGATACAAAAGGCAAAGAAGATTTTAAATATGGCAGATTTGAGATGAGGGCTAAAATTCCTGTTGGACGAGGCACATGGCCGGCATTCTGGTTATTGGGGCAAGACATTGGAAAAGTTGGCTGGCCAGCATGTGGAGAAGTTGACATTATGGAAGAAGTCGGATTCGATCCATTATGGAATCACGGGTCAATTCATACTCCATCCAGTTACGGAAGTACTGTTAATACAAGCAAAATTAAGGTGCCAGACAGTCATTCCAAATTTCACATTTACGGAGTGACCTGGACTCCTAATAAAATATCTTTTTTTATAGACAATCCAGAAAAACCCTATTATACTTACAATCCTAAAATAAAGAATGCCTCTACATGGCCATTTAACAAACCTTTATTCATTATATTAAATCTCGCTATCGGAGGCAATTGGGGAGGAAAAATGGGGATAGATAATTCCACCTTTCCCACAACCATGGAAGTAGATTACGTGAGAGTATTCCAACTTAAATAATGAAACACTTACACTTAAAAAATTAGAATTTTATTAAAATAAATTATTGATAATGAAACAAATCTGGCTTTTAATTTTTTGCTTAATGGGCCTAAATATGAGTACTTGGGCTCAGAAAGAAGCTGTCTGGGATAATCCAGCAGACGGACAATGGAATAGTGCAATCAAACACGTTCAGATCATTAGCTCAGCTGATGGTGCCATGCAGGACGCAATGTTCTACAAATCAACAAAAAAAACACCCCAGCCCCTGATTGTTTCATTGCATACATGGAGTGGAAATTACCTACAGGGGGATCCGTTGGCAAAAGAAGTTTTGCTGCGCAACTGGAATTACATTCACCCCGACTTCCGAGGCCCGAACTTCAATCCGGATGCCTGCGGTAGTTCACTGGTATTATCAGATATTTTGGATGCTATTCATTATGCTGTAAAAAATGGGAATGTTGATACTACTCAGGTTCATATAGTGGGTGTTTCTGGAGGTGCTTATCTTACTCTCCTTTGCTACATGCGGTTGAAATATCCAGTAAAAAGTTTTAATGCCTGGGCACCCATCAGTGACCTTTACCGATGGTACTGGCAGTCGAGAGGAAGACACGATATTTATGCCAAGGAACTAACGGATATCGCACAAGTAAACGGTAAAACAGACCTGAACGAACTGAAAAAAAGGTCCCCGATGTATTATCCTGTGCCTGTCGAAGAAAGAAAGAATTCTTATCTTAACATTTACGAAGGCGTTCATGACGGCTATAAAGGGTCCGTTCCCATCAGTCAGACATTTCGTTTTTACAATAAAGTGGCAAAAGCGCTCTACCCAAATAACAAAAGTGGTATCGTTCCCAAAAATCTATGGATGAAAATTTTAATTGATCAATGCAATCCAAAAGCAGATTCAAGTAAGCTTATCGGAGGTCGTTTGATTCAATTAGAAAAACATTTACCAAAACTTTCTCTTACAATTTTTGAAGGGGGGCATGAGATGATTGTACCTGTTGGATTAACTTTAGTACCTGCTGGTCAGGTCAAGAATCTGGCTCCACTTAATATCCTTACAATTGGTGATTCAAATGGTGCGTTTAAATTTGGCTGGCCCAAACAGTTAATGAAATTATTACCCTATTCAACGATAATCAATAAATCTATTCCAGGAAACACCATCGGTTTCGATAACCTGGAGCGTCCGGAATTAAATACCTTGAGAAATATCGACAAATATTTAGCTGAAACATACAACAAGCTTCCTAATGGACAGCAACTTGACTATATCTTTATCGGATTAGGCTCAAACGACACAAAGGCTGTTTTTAAAAACGAACAAAAAGAAGTCCCCAAAAAAATGGCTAAGTTATTGGTTGATATAAAAAGTTGGCTTAAAATTAACCATAAACAGATGCCGCAAATTTGTATTATAACACCACCACCAACAGACAAACACAAATACTATGTTCCAAAATACGGCGGCAGTAACGCACGTATTCAGAAGAACAATATTAAATTTAAAAAGGTTGCAGAAAAGTCTCATGTTGGCTTCATTAACACATATTCTATTCTAGACAATAGCATTTCAACAGGCACCATCGACGGAATACATTTGAAGCCACAGTTGCAATTTGAAGAAGCAAAAATTTTGGTAGATTATATCAATCACCATAAAGCCAAGTAAAGATGAGAAGACTTCAGATACTATTTCTTGTTTCGGTAATATTTTGTCTCAACAGTGCATGTTCCCACTTGGCAACTAAAAAGGCTGCTGTGAATATGATAAATATTGCTGATACCAATGTGGTGCTACCTCCCTCCTGGGCTTTTGGCGTGTTATACGGCGGATATACCAACCAGCAGGGCACAATTCAAAGAGTTAAAGAAATTATGGATCACAATTATCCGATTGATGCTTACTGGATTGATTCGTGGTTTTGGAGTTTTGCCGATAAGGGTATAGGTCCGAAAGGATATCTGAATTTTGTTGGTGATACCGTGAGCTATCCTAATCGCAATGCAATGTGGAAGTTTCTTCATGAACACGACATAAAAGGCGGTTTTTGGATTTGGAATTGTATACTGAAAACGGGCAACGAGAAAGCTTTCAATGAATTCAAAAAGAGAGGATTTTTCTCAAAGATATATCTCGATAAGAATTCCTGGCATAATGGAAGTATGAGTACTGCCATGTTCCAGAATGGTAAAAAGATAAAGGGCACGGAATGTGGTGATATTGATTTTAAGAATCCCAAAGCAGTGGCTTTTTTCAAACAGAAAATGAAGCACTTTTTCGATGAAGGAGTAGATTTTCTCAAACTAGATCGTACTTCGGAATTAAGTGTTTGTAAAGCCATGTTCCAAATGACTCAGAAACTCGGAAAAGATACAAAAGGTCGTGGATTTATACTTGCTCACACCGGAGGTCAGGATAATCCGGAGTACAAAAAATACCCTGCCCGCTGGACCAATGATACCCGTGGCGACTGGAATGTAGAAACACCAACGGTAAAATTTAATCCTTGGGTACCCAAAGTGGCCTTAAAAGAAAACATTGCCATGTATACCGACCCAAAAGATGGATCCAGTGAGATACCTTTTCTTACCAATGACATGGGTGGGTTTGACATGGGAAAAGTAGCACGGACCAGCGAGCAATTATACATCCGCTGGATGGAGTTTTCTATGTTTTGCCCTATAACCGAGGATTTTTCCCAACCAGAGAATCCAACTTCTAATCTTGCCTGGAAATATTCCAACCGTGCAGACAGTCTCTTCCGGATTTATTCTCACTTGCGTATGAAATTATTCCCCTATATCTATTCATTTGCAGAGCTAACCCGCATTGAAGGGAAAAATATCATCCGGAAGATACCAGGACATCTATATGAATATCTATTTGGAAATGAAATACTTGTTGCCCCAGTATATCAAAACGGGGCTATGAGCAGAACAGTATATTTACCTGAAGGCAACTGGATAAATTATTGGACTGGAGAAAAATTAAAGGGAAATTCAGAGTACACAGTATCTGCTCCGCTGGAGAAAATGCCGTTGTTTGTCAAACAAGGGGCTGTCATTCCCATGCGTAATTACGCATCATCCATTGAAAAGGGAAACAATGATACGCTGACATTAAATATTTATCCGGGTAGTAACGGAAGCTTTACTCTGGTGGAAGATGACGGAACCAGTAACGACTATCTCAAAGGCGGTTACGCTTCTACTTTGATACAATGGGACCAAACCGACACCCATCAGGGAAGTTTGACAATCCATAAGATAAATGGAAATTTTGTAGGGATTTCGGCACAGCGAAACTGGAAACTTGTTTTCCATGTTGATTCCCGGCCTGAGGCAATAAAACTGAACGGACAAAAGATGTCGTTTGAATACAGTGGAAGCCAAAAGACAGCTACCGTGACAACGGGGGAAAAAGATCTAAAACAAACACTGACTTGTGAAATTCTAGAATAATAGATTCATTGATGGAGGGAGTGAAGTATTATTAAACAGGAAACTTTTGGCTTTAAAAAGGTTACGAACCAAAAATACGCATAATCTCTGTGTAAGTAAGTTCATATTCTTTGAAGTGGCTTATTCTAAAAGGTTTGAACCTATCCTGTTTTATTGCTTTATCAAAAGTATGATTGTGATACAAAAGAATTAAATGACTACGACATGCAAGATATAATTAAGGCACCATTAAATTTCACTTATTGATGGATCAGGGGGCAGTCCAAAGTTTGGTACGCTATTTCGACTGTCCCCCTGTTTAATTTAAATGGCATTTAATTTCTTTCGTAGCAAATTTAAGAAAATGTCCGGAAAAAAGGAACAAAATCGGATTTAGGTTTTTTATTCAATATCAAATGGTCCGTTCTTAAAAAGCTATTTTAGGCCTAATGAGCCCGGCAGGCTCAAATGAGGCAGTTGTAAAATTTTCTCATAAAGTTTCAAATCAGGGGCCCTCTGAATCTCATAACGTGATTTTTAGAGGGACCCCTTGATTTTTTAGAAAGAACAAACTTTTCATAAAAAAACCGAAAGACCATATCCGTCAAAAAGGGAAGATTACTACAGAAAACCGGTAAAACCAACAGTTGCAGGAAGACAAGAGTTTACTTCCTCCTTGCTAATTCTGTGTTGAATCTGTTTTGATTTTTTATTTGGAATTTATCATCAAACAATCTTTTGATGTGACGTTCGAAAATATTTTCCTCAACGCAAGCGCCGATAATATCAGAATGCTGTTGCAGCAGGCTCACAAAGGATGCTCCCATTTCCGCGGCAATTTTATAACTGATATGCATCAGCTGACGGAAATTGGGGTTATAATCCGGGTTCTCCTGAATGTGCCTTAACGTGTTTACGAATTTTTCACTGCTCCAGCCTTTTACTGCCCTCTCAGACGGAAGCTTATCAGTATCTATATCAATTACGTCGGAATAAGGAGCCGACAGTTTTTCCCTGTGCTTTAAACCGTCCGCATAGATCTTTTTGACCACTTCGAGAGCTTCGCCCCCCGCCGATGCCAGGCCGACCAATTCCTCCAGCCAGGTAGTACCAGCTGTTTTTAAGTGAAGCCCTTTATCATATTTTCTGATAATTTCTCCTATAATGGGATAAATAGAGAACTTATCACTGCCGGAGTGAATGCTGAGTTTAAGCTCCCCGGGAAGTCCGAACTCCCCGATAGCAAAATC
This sequence comes from Bacteroidales bacterium, assembly GCA_014860665.1. Classification (GTDB taxonomy): domain Bacteria; phylum Bacteroidota; class Bacteroidia; order Bacteroidales; family F082; genus Sulfidibacterium. The sequence continues at coordinate 11,732 of JACZJI010000134.1, forward strand.
CAAAACCAATATATCTTCCTCAAATTCTTTGGCAAATTGATCCAAATCACCCTGGTAATCCACTCCTTTATTAAATCGGCCTGTGAACTTAGGTGCAATAGTCTGAATAGGGGTGTTCAGATCTGCCAGCATCTTCAGAATAAAAAATAGCTCAATGGGGTTCTGGGGTTTGCCTACTTCATCCATCGAAACTTCTGTTATGAAGTTTCCTTTCCCTTTGGTGTAATTCAGAAACTTATAAATTTGAGAGGCTTGTCTCATGGAAGCATAAAAATTTCCGGCAATATCGGAGACTAGATCTGCTGTAATTTCAAAAGGTTGGTCTATACCTGGAATCGTGAGCGTTCCGATATACTTTTCACAGGATCTGACAAAAGCTTCAATTTCCCCCTGTCCCAAACGCGTTCCGATAAAGGAGGCAATATCCAGGGTAAAAAAATCTGCTGTCGCCACAAAAGGAGTTACGGTATCCAGTGTAATGTGATCTGCATCCACAAAATATTTCCCTGAAAAACCCAGTGTTTTTACAGCATTGTCAGCTTCTTTGCGTACGTCCGAAGGAATCGATTTTACGATCAAATGTTCCCTGTTTGATTTGTTCCAAACCGGAGATATCTTGACACCTTCCTGCTGTGCTTTCATCACCGCCTTCAACTGAGCTACACCTTCCTGTGCAAAACGATCTCCTATCCCTATACTATATTTATCTAATTCCATTGTAAAATTCTTAATTGTTCTAGATTCTTTTATACCAAATTATTATTCCTGTTTTAAAATATTTGATCGTCAACCTCAAATTTCAGAGGAAAATCCCTTCGACCTGTAAATTACTCATTTTTATAAAAAACCGTTGACGGGAACAGGATAACTCCCTGTTGTCATTATAAAAGTTTTTATATTTTTGATGTTAAGCTTAGTTTATCTATTAATTGTCACTAGCGTCCACCGAACACATGAAAATCTAATTTCGAACCTGTTTTTAAACAAAACAATACCAGACCATTATAGACTTGCTCGCAAAACATGTTTAATAAATGATTCTGATGAAATTATTTTTTCAGGTGGACCTAGTGATTATTTTTCATCTAAAAACAGAGTTTCTTATTACTTTTCACCTTTAATTTTCTTTATCAGAGCTACTGTTTTAGCAACATTTTCTTTAATCATATCAAAATCGCCTTTTTCTACAAGCGAATTTGGAATTAGCTTGGATCCCATCCCAACACAAGCTACACCAGCAGAAAACCAGTCTTTCAGATTTTCTTCCGTGGGAGATACACCTCCTGAAGGCATAAGCCTTGTCCATGGGCTGGGAGCTAAAATGTCTTTAACGAAAGAAGGGCCACCTACCGAACTTCCGGGAAATATTTTTACTATTTCACATCCAAGCTCTTCTGCTTTATGTATTTCTGATAAAGTAGCACAACCCGGAATCCAAGCAATTTTCCTTCGATTACAAACCTTCGCCATGTCGACATTTAATGACGGAGACACGATAAAATTGGTTCCAAGCTGCATGTACAGAGAAGCGGTCCCTGGTTCTATAACGGAACCTGCACCCATCATCATTTCAGGACATGCAGATTGAGCCCACTTATTTACTTCTGAAAACACCTCATGAGCGAAATCTCCCCTGTTGGTAAATTCAAATACCCTGGCCCCGCCATCATAGCAGGCTTTTACAACTTTTTTTACGGTTTCGACGTTTTTGTCGTAAAACAAAGGAACAACCCCTGTGTTAATAAATGTCTGTAAAACAGCTAAACGCGTAAATCTGGACATAACATTGAATTGTTTAATTAATTTTTATCGTACTACTCTGCCGGAAGCATCTCCATTCATAAGCTTTTCAACTTCCGAAACTGTCACCCGGTTATAATCACCGTAAATAGTCTGTTTAAGGCATGATGCCGCCACTGCAAAATCAAGAGCCTTTTGGAAATCGTCTGCATAAGTCAGCAAACCATAAATCAACCCTCCCATAAAAGAATCTCCACCCCCTACACGATCCACTATATTGGTAATCTGATAAGTAGGAGCCTCATACAATTTCTTACCATCGTACAGCACTCCGGACCATGAATTATGATTAGCACTCACTGATCCTCTTAATGTTGTAATTACGAGTTTACACTTTGGAAATCTGTTCATGATTTCCTGAGAAACGGACAAATAATCTTCACCACTTACTTTTCCTGACTTAAGATCCATTTTTTCAGGAGTAATGCCCAGTGCCATTGCAGCATCTTCCTCGTTTCCCAAAACGACATCACAACCGCTTACCATTTCAGGCATGACCTCCATTGCAGTCTTGCCATATTTCCAAAGATTTTTCCTATAGTTAAGGTCCGTAGAAACTGAAATTCCCTTTGCATTGGCAATTTTAATAGCTTTCAGACATGTTTCTGCTGCTCCTTTTGAGATTGCAGGCGTTATGCCTGTCCAGTGAAACCATTCGGCATCTTCAAAGATCTTATCCCAATCAAACATATCAGGTGTAATCTGAGAAATGGCTGAATAAGCCCTGTCATAGATCACTTTACTTGGCCTGCTGACCGCTCCTGTCTCAAGGAAGTAAATACCCATTCTTTCTCCACCACGAAGAATATCACTTGTATCAACACCAAATCCTCTCAGTTCCTGGATGGCTGCATCAGCTATATCGTTTTCGGGAAGACGTGTAACAAATTTTACATCCTTACCATAATTAGCAATCGAGACTGCTACATTAGCTTCTCCGCCCCCAAAGTTCACATTGAAAGTACCGGCTTGCCCAAATCGTAGATAATCAGGCGTTGCCAGCCTCAGCATGATTTCTCCAAATGTAATGACCTTACCCACTTTTAATTCGTTTAAAGTTTCAAGATATTTTTATAACAACCTAAAAATTAAAATATTCCTTTGCATTATAATAGCAAATGTCTTTCACCATATTTCCCAGTAAATTCATATCGTTGGGAACCAAACCGTCTTCCACATCCTGTCCTATTAAATCGCACAATATTCTTCTGAAATATTCATGACGCGGAAATGAAAGCAAACTTCTCGAATCCGTAAGCATACCAACAAAACGGCTCAGCAATCCCAGATTGGAAAGCGTATTCAGTTGATCAGTAATACCATCTCTCTGATCGAGGAACCACCAGGCAGCTCCAAACTGAATTTTCCCTGGTACCTTTCCATCCTGAAAATTGCCAAGCATCGTCGCAAACACAGCGTTATCCCTTGGATTCAGATTATAAAGTATCGTTTTGGTTAATGCATTATTTTTAGAAAGACGGTCAAGAAATGCGGCCATGGGTTTTGCTACTGAAAAATCACCAATTGAATCGTAACCTATATCCGGTCCATCTTCTTCAAATCTTTTGGAATTAACGTTTCGAAAAGCTCCGATATGAAATTGCTGAACCCAATTTTTACTATTGTCCAGTACTGCCAGTTCATAAAGCATTCCAGATTTGAACTTATTTACTTCCTCTTCCGTAAGTTTTTGTCCACTTCTTATCTTCGTGAAAATTGAATTAATTTCCTGCGTGGTGTAGGATTCAGCATAGAAATTTTCAAGTCCGTGATCAGACAAACGGCTACCCATTTTGCCAAAGAAATCATGACGCTCTTTCAAAGCATCCAAATAGGACTGAAAATCTGCAATATCTCTTCCCACAACTTCCGAAAGATGGCTCACATAATTATTAAAAGCCTCTGTATCGGAAGCATTCATAGCTTTATCAGGGCGCCATGCAGGAAGCATTCTGAATCCCTGGTCCAGTTGAGAAAGTTTTGCGTGATTTTCAAGGCTATCGACAGGATCATCCGTGGTGCAGACGATCTCGACATTCATCTTCCTCAACAACGACTGAGCTGAGAAATCATTGGAGGTTATCTGCTCACGCGTCCTTTCATAGATATTTTTAGCCGTGTCTTTGTTGAGCAACTCATCAATTCCAAAATATCTTTTCAGTTCCAAATGAGTCCAGTGATACAAAGGATTCCTAATGGTTCGGGGAACGGTTTCTGCCCACTTCATAAATTTTTCAAAATCGTCGGCATCTCCTGAGCAATACTTTTCATCCACTCCGTTCGATCGCATCGCCCGCCATTTATAATGGTCTCCATATAACCACAACTGCGTTATATTCTCAAACCTCTTGTTCTCTGCAATTTCATATGGCAACAAATGGCAATGATAATCGATAATGGGCATGTTTTCTGCATATTCATGATAAAGGCGCTGTGCAGTCTTAGATCTAAGCAGAAAATCTTCATCCATAAATTGCTTCATTCTTCTATTTATTACAATTGTTTAAATGTTTATTTTTCTCAATGATTTATGCTGTTTTCGAAGCATAAACCGGTTTTAAATTTTCGTCAAGCGGAACCATCTTCGGATCCATTGCATGAATAATTCCCAGAATGATCAGGTAAACAGATCCCGCAACCAGAAAAGCCCAGAAATAACCATGATTTCCTGATTTATCCAGAACAGAACCCAAAATGAAATTGGCAATAATGCTTGCCACAGACCCCACCATACCTCCGATTCCAACCACAGAAGCTGTAGCCTTCTTGGGGAACACATCAGATGCAAGTGTAAATACATTAGCCGACCATGCTTGATGCCCAGCAGCAGCAAGTCCGATCAGGAACACGGCAACCCATTCATTTTGCGTGTAAGCCACCATGACTACCGGTAAGATGATCAGGGCACATATCAGCATGGAGATCTTTCTGGACTTATTGATATTCCAGCCTTTGTTGATGAATGCCTTGGAAAGATATCCGCCAAAAATACTACCAGCATCCGCCAAAATATAAAGTACAAAGAAGGGAAGTGCTATGTCTTTAATATTCACTCCAAACCTGTGAGCCAGGAATTTAGCACCCCAGAATAGATAAAACCACCATACGGCATCTGTAATTTTTGCAATGGCAAAAACCCAGGTTTTTCTTTTGGGCAACAATGCTTTCCAAGGTAATTTTTCAGCACTCTCTTCTTCACCTGGCACTCTGTCACTCAGAATATATTCTAATTCGTCCTTGGATACTTTAGGATGATCTTCCGGCTTTTTATAAATCCTCCACCAAATAAAAACCCAGACAGAACTCAATACGCCTGTAATTAGAAAAGGATATTGCCAGTTCTTTCCATCTACAGAAACAATCGCTCCTACTATAAACGGTGCAGCAATCGCCCCAATACTGGTTGAAGCATTAAAAATTCCTGTAGCAAGAGCCCTGTCCTTCTTCGGAAACCATTCTGCAACAACTTTAATTGCTGCCGGGAAATTACCTGATTCACCAAATCCCAATCCAAACCGGGCGAATGAAAATCCGATAACACTGAAAACTGGCTGCACTGCCGCATGGAGCATTCCAAAGAATGCCCAGATACCAATTGATAATGAATACCCTTTCCTGCTACCTAAACGATCGATAATACTTCCCATCACCAGCATTCCAATAGCGTAGGCTGTCTGAAATGAAATAATAATATAAGAGTAATCAGAATTTGTCCAATGAAACAACTTTTGCAATGTCGGGGCCATCACGCCAATAATACTCCTGTCGAAATAGTTTACAGAAGTTGCATAAAGCAACATGGCTAAAATCGTATACCGGTACTTGCTGGTTTGTGGCCTTTCTATCATCTTGCTAAGTTTTATTATTGTTGTGGAATTTGCATTCTCCTGACAGCCGCTTCCAGCCCGCGAATTTCAGCAAGCCCTTTCATTCTGCCATAAAGTGAATATCCCGGATTATTCTTCTGTCCTAAATCACCAAACATCTGATTTCCATGATCAGGACGTACAGGAATCAGGATGTCATTCCGACCTTCCTGTTTTCTTCTTTCTTCCTCTTCCACCATAGTTTTCACAACATCAAAAATGTCAATGTCACCCTGAAGCAGATAGTCTTCATAGAAATTCAAATCCTTATCCCGGGAAACATTCCTCAGATGCAAAAAGTTGATACGGTTGGCAAAGGATTTTGCCATTCTCGGAACATCATTAAAATATCCTGCCCCAAAACTTCCTGTGCACAACGTGAGTCCGTTACTGACAGAATCATAGTGTGATAGAAGCTTTTGTAAATCTTCATAAGTACTGACAATTCTTGGCAGACCCAAAAGTCCCCAGGGTGGATCATCAGCATGAACTGCAAGTTTTAACTCTGCTTTTTCTGCCACAGGAACCACTTCATCCAGAAAATAAAAAAGATTAGCTCTAAGTTGTTCGTTATCGATTGTGCTGTAGGATGCAATAACATTTCTCAGGTCATCTAAAGTATAGCTTTCTTCTGATCCGGGCAGCCCTTTAATAATGGTTTCGCTTAAAACATTAATCTCTCCATTTCCGATAGAACGATACCATATTTCTGCTTCCTCTACCAACTCCTCAGGATAATCCTTTCTGGCATTGGGCCTTTCCAGGATAAAAACATCAAAGGCTACAAAATGTTTGTGAACATAGCGCAATGCTTCCGAACCGTCTTCAAAATGGTATGTCAGGTCTGTACGCGTCCAGTCCAATACCGGCATAAAATTATAGCAGACCGTATAAATCCCGCATTGAGCTAGGTTTGCAATAGTCTTTTTATAATTCTCAATGTATTTCTGGTAATTGCCTGTATGTTTTTTTATATCCTCATGAACCGGAACACTTTCCACAACCGACCATCTTAATCCTGCGTCTTCAATGGTTTTTTTCCTTTCCATAATTTCTTCAACAGTCCACTCTTCGCCGTTAGGAATATGATGCAATGCGGTTACAATTCCCGTTGCACCAGTCTGTCTGATATCTTTTAATGTAATACGATCCCGCGGACCGTACCATCTCCATGTCTGCTCCATTTAAGCTCTCCTTTTAATTATTAAACTCCTCCAAAGGCGCTGTATCCGCCATCCACCGGAATCGAAATTCCTGTAACAAATTTTGACACATCCGATAGCAAATAAAGAACTGTTCCGGCCAGTTCATCAACCTCTCCGTATCTTCCCATCGGAGTATTGTCTATAATCTTTTTTCCACGTTTTGTAAGCTCACCGGTCTTTTCATCATACAGCAGAAACTTGTTTTGATTGGTAGAGAAAAAGCCGGGTGCAATTGCGTTCACCCTGATACCCGTCTGTGCCAGGTGAACAGCCAACCATTGGGTGAAATTGTTTACAGCAGCTTTAGCTGCTGAATAAGCCGGAATTTTGGTCAAAGGTTTGTAAGCGTTCATCGAAGAAATATTCACAACAGCTCCTTTGCCAAGTCTGAGCATGTCAGTTGTCAAAATCCTTGTAGAGATGACAGTTCCCTTAAAATTCAGGTCAAATACAAAATCGAAGCTATCTAGATTGAGATCGTAAAATGAACCTTTCAGTTCATTGGTTTTATCTTTTTCAATCATTTCATATTGTGTGGTTGCTTTTGGATGATTCCCACCTGCCCCATTTATTAATAAAGTAATATCACCTAATTCCTGGTTGATTTTCTCCTTCACACTTTGCATGGAAGCTTCATCCAGAACATTGGCCTGATAGCCTTTGACAATATTTCCCGTAGCCTGGGCAATTTTAGAAGCTACTTTTCTGGCATTTTCCTCATTAATATCCAGAATCACAACCTTGATGCCCGCAGAAGCCAATCCCGTTGCTAATGCAGAACCGATCACCCCGGCACCACCAGTAATCACACAAACCTGGTCTTTTAAATCGTCAAAATTCAAATTATTCATTTCTAAACTCTTTGTAAAATCCTATATTCTCCTTGGTAATAATATCGATAGGACTGTAATTCAGCTTCTTTATCTCTTTATTCAAAACAGTATAATCAAAAAGTGATTTGATGGCTTTATATGCCTGCTCCTCAGGTCTCTGTCCTATAAGAAAACTGATAATGCCAGACTCAAGATATTTAATGTTGTCTGGGATTAAGTCATAACCAATTACCAGTGTATCCTTAATATCCTGTTTCTGCATATATTGGGCAAGTTTGAAAGCTCTTGAATTCGGAACAAAAATACCCTCAACTTTATGCCTGCTAAAAAAAGTTTTCAGCGATTTCTGTGGTTCAGTCATATCCAACAAGTCGATATCCAAATCGAAGATTTTATAATTCTTCGAAACATCATGACTTTCAAAAAATTCCCGGAATCCTTTTTCCCTGTTTTCAACATGTCTGGAAATAAGGAGACTGTTCACTTGCTTTAAAATGAGTAATTCGCCACTTCCTTTTAATCCATAACTCATTAATTTTCCTGCTAAATAACCACTTTTAAAAGCATCCTGACCGAAATAAGCTATATTGGAAGAATTCTTTAAATCAGTATCGATGAAAACAAATGGAATTTCAAGTTTTTTTAGTTCTTTTATGAAAGCTTGGGAAGCCTTATGGAAAACCGGGCAAAAGATTACCCCGTCAGGCTCTTCATTTATGATCTTTTCGGTCATTTCTGCAAATGATTCCTCCAAAGAATCGTCAAAAGTATAAAGGTCAATGACTGTTCTGAAATTCGAGATCTCTTCCACTGCCTGATGAATGCCCAGAACAGGTTGAGTCCAATAGGAATTAGCGTCTTTAGAATCAGGTATCAATACTACAAACCTTGTTGTCTTTTTTGATGCCAGCGTTTTGGCCATCAGGTTAGGGATATAATTTATTTCTTCAAGTATCTTTAAAATCTCCTCTTTTGTTTCCTGTTTTACACCAGGCCTGCCGTGGAGGACTCGATCCACGGTTCCTGTTGAGACATTTGCCAGCTTTGCAATATCTCTGATTCTTAATTGTTCATCTTTTAAGGGTGTCATTTTTCTACATACAATTAGTTAGGTGTGTTATTTGCAAAAATAAAAAAAAAATCCATTTCGTGTCCGCACACGTATTTTTTTAAGAAAACACAAAATTTCATACTATTTCATTATAAAATAGGCCAGGAAAGCATTAATGAATTATGCTTTAAAGCATAATTTTTCAATTCTTAGCATAAAACTTAAAGACAGGAAATTCTCTACTAAAATAATTTAAAATTTATTTTTTGGTCCTTTTGATGATTTTACACTCTTTCAGCCATCATTTGACTCAACCCCGCCTCTAAATCTAACTTTGAGATATTTTTAAATCCTGCGACCCCAAGCATTTCCGAAACTTCTTTTTCGGTAAAACAATCTCCTCCGTCGGTACCAACCAGCATATTTATGGCAAAAACTGCACCGGTTACAGGTTCAGTTCTTTCATTATTCATGATCCAATCCATCAAAATAATGCGACCTCCCCTATTCAAAGATTTGTAACACTTCTTTATCAATTTCTGATTCGTTTCAAAAGGATTGCTGTGAATAATGGCAGACAAAAAGACCAAATCAAAGCCCCCAGGCAGTTGATCAGTTTTATAATCACCAGTGCAAGTCTTTATTCTGCCTTTAAAACCTTCCTTCTCTATAAACTGTTCTGTAATGGGAATCACATTCTCCAGATCAAAAACTGTGGCTTCAATTTCCGGTTTTCTTGCAACAAACTGCATGGAATAGGCACCCGAACCACCCCCTACATCAAGCAACTTTTTTACGCCTGACAAATCAATATCAGAAATTTGTTGCGGAGCCTGTTTTTTCGCCCTGTCATGCATGGCGTGTATAAATGCAAACGTCCAACCGTCTCCGCTTTCATTCACTTTTTCAGGATGAGCCGGCTTTCCGGTCTTTACAACTTCTGTCAGGTGACTCCAGGTATTCCACAGATGATTTGTGTGCATTAGTCCTCCGATGTAATTGGCGCTTTTTTTTGACAGAAAGCGAAAACCATCTTCAGTATTATAGAATAAACCGTCTTTCTTGACAAGAAAGCCCAAAGCTGCCAGGGCATTCATCAGCCGGTCGCAGGCATGTTCGTCCAGATTAAGTTTTTTTGCCACCTGTTGGCTTAGGGTACCTTCCTTATTTATATGTGTAAATATATCGAGTTCAAAACCGCTTAATAATATTCTGCTTTTTTGAAAGGAAGCAGCAAACTCTCTAATGGTTAATGGATTCATAACATTAAAATTTAGGAGTTAAATATCAAAATGAAAAGGACATGAAGCAAAGTTAAGATTTCTCTTCAAAAAATACTTCCTTAGATCCGGCACACAAACCTATTTCCCAACAGTTCTCTGATAACGGTCCCAGACCTCTAATACTTCCGGAAAGTTCTCTCTTCCGAAGCCTACACGAATATATTTTCCTTCGTATTCAAACATTTCAGCAGGAACAGTCATTATTCCGGTACGTTCTACCAACCGGTCACAAAACTCCAGAGATGAATCGTCAATATTCAGTTTCACGAATGCAGTGGAACCGGCCTTTGGAGCGATAAAAGAGGATATAATCTCATGTGCAGAGGCAAACTCCTTAAACAAGGAAACATTCTTTTTAATTTTGTGAACATTGGGAAGTATAAATTCATCGGAATGATTAAGAGCTATCGTCGAAAGGACTTCACTGGGAGCGCTGCTGCAAATACTCAGATAATCTTTGAATGCAATTACCTTTTTAAGAAAATCCCTGTTCTGTGACACCAGCCATCCAATTCTCAAACCAGCAAGTCCAAAAGACTTCGACATTCCCCAGAGACTGATCCCCTTTTCATAAATATCACAAACCGGTGGCAACTCCTCAACATCACTTATCATCAGCTTGCGATACATCTCATCCGAAAAGATTAAAATATCATGCTTCCGGGCAAGTGCAACGATTTCATCCAGCTGCTGCTGCGTAATATAATTTCCTGTAGGATTGTGAGGAAAATTCAGAATAATAAGCCTTGTGTTTTCTTTAATCAATCCCTCAAAATCTTCGGTATTAAACTCCCAGTTTTGGGGATTAGGTTTCCAGTAAGACAATTCACAACCTAAAGATCTCACAACTTCATAAAGCGATTGGTAAGCAGGAGAAACAGAGATAACATGATCACCGGCGTTGAGCAATACATTCATTGTAACGAAATTCAATTCTCCTGGTGAAGCCACCACAACGTTATCGATGGACTTCTGATTATAAAACTGCAAAATCGCCTCCCTTAGCAAAGGATTTCCCTCACTTTCGGTGTATCCCAGCTTCAACTCCTCCCACAATGACAACTCTTTTTCAGAAGCATGCCACAACACGTGGTTTTGTGCGAATCCATCACAATCGGAACTGGAGAGCAGATATTTGGCAGTAAACTCATGTTTGGCAAAATATCGCTCTAACTTGAAGTCGTTTATTTTCATAACGCTTGTTTTTATCTTGAAAATGTCAGCCCTGACAGGAATTCTTTCACTGCACTATAAACCCCTTCAGGATCATCATCACGTACACTATGCCCTGCTTCCGGGAATTCAACCAACCGGGTGTTAGGTCTCATGGCTGCCATTTCTTTGGCATGTTCTGTGGTCATTACCCAGGTTTTATGGCCGTGAAGCAACAGCGCCGGACAATCGGATGCAAGCCAATCTGACCAGTAGTCTCCGTTCAGCAATTCCTGTGATTTCACCATATCCTTGTAATTAAACTGAAATCCCCAGCCATCAATATCTTCTCTTAGGCTCTCCAGGAAATATGTATCATCCGCCATTCCTTTGGAATGCAGAAAAGCTTTCGCTTCTCTGATGGATGAAAACCTGTCGGGCCAATTCAATAAAAACGATAAGTCCCCTGTATTCAGGGCTCCGATATCTTCAATAACCATCGCTTTTACAAGGTGGGCATATCGGGCTGCAATCTGATATGCATTAACGCCACCCAGAGAATGTCCGTACAAAATAACCTGCTTTAATTTTAAAAGGTCCGTAACCTTAACAATATCCTTAATATAAGCATCTCTCGAATAATCCTTAGAGCGATCACTCCAGCCGTGACCCTGTTGGTCAATGGCAATCACCCTCCACTTATCTCCAAGCTCCTTTGCAATTCCGGAAAACATATTTGCATTTCCGAAATGTCCGTGCAGTGCAATGATCGGGAACCCCTTTCCGCCATAATCTATATAAGAAATATTTTTTCCGCTGATATTTAAAAACTCTCTTGTTCTCACAGTCTTTAATCGTTTTGTGTTAATTGAAAATCACACCTTGCAGATGCTACTAAATTATAAATTTCCATAGCCAATAACTGCTTTTATAAGGCTTATCTGATAATATTTTTCGTGAAGAAAATTACATGGCTGTTCTATGAAAGATGCTTATAATAAAAGTTTCCTGAATATATGATCAGTGGAGCTGAGATTAATGAGCCAATGACCGGAAGATCTAATAAAGAGCAGGGGTGATCATATGACCCTGGCCTGTTAACGCGGGAATGATTTCATCAATCACCATTGGAAATGCACTGTATTCTTTTTCTTCGTTCCGGTAATTGGAACCTGTAATAACTACAACCAGTTTCAAATCCCTGACAACCATAATAAACTGACTGCCCCAACCGAGCGCAACCACCATATCATGTTCTAAAGCCGGTTTAATTTCGGGTTTATTATCCCACCACCGTTTTGAATTTTTCGTCCATAGCCACCATTGATAACCATATTCAAAATACCTGTCTGCCATTATATGGGGCCTTGTTGACGCTTCAATCCAATTCTTCGAAACAATCTGTTTTCCTTTCCACTTACCCTCATTCAGCACCAGTAAGCCTATCTTCGCCATATCTCTTGGTGCCAATTCCAGACCGTTCCAGTATTCCAGATCGTTGTAAATATTGGTTCTCCAGCTATAGTTTTCAATCCCCATAGCTTGGAAAAAATTCTTATCCGCAAATCCCTGCACATCTTCGCCTTCCAATGATGCTATAACACCGCCGATCACAAACGACAAACCGCTGTTATAATTGAAGTGTTTTCCAGGTGTAGTCTCCAGAGGCCTGCTTAAAACATAATGTATCCTGTCTTCCGATTCATACATTTCCTTGGGATATTCGTGCCATTCCAGTCCTGCAGACATCGTCAGTACGTCCTTTAATGTAATATTTCCTTTCCCTTTTGTTTTTAAAGAGTTGTACTTTGGGAAAAAACTAAATATGGGTTGATCAACACTTACTTTGGGATGACGGTCGAGTGCCATACCCAGCAACAACGAAGTGATGCCTTTTGTACATGAATAGACTTTATGAAGATTTTTACGGTTGTACCCATAAAAATACTCTTCAACGATCAGTTTATCATCCTTTACGATTAACAAAGACTCCACACGCCCGTAATCCTGATCGACAATCTTGCTGATAAGATTTACGAGTGACTTTGAATCAACATTTTCATCATAGATCGAAGCCGTTTCCAAACCATCATTATGTACCTGAGGTACATGATACAGGCATTCTGAATCTTCACAGTTATCAGGTATTCTGGGATGGAACAATTGTATTTCAAGGTTGTTTCCGGCGGGCACCAGCACTACTGAGTCAGAAGATATGCTGTCTTTGTATTTCACATTAATGGTCCCCTCAATTCTTCTGCTCTTTTTATTCAGAACTCCCTTGAAAGTATTTCCATCTACGTCAATTAAATCAAGGGTACCGTTGTTCTCGTTATATTGAACATCTTTGATCTTCCATGACCTGTGGTAATCGTCATTCCAGAGGAAAAACCCGCGCGCTTCCCATTTTCCGTTTTGATCACGATAAAATTTAATACCCGGTTTCTCAACACCCGCCAAAGACTTAAATGAGGTTTCGTCAGAACATACCCAAATGTCCTCTATATCACCAGACGATTTGCTTTGATTATCGGTACAGCTGTCAAATGCTGAAATCAGAAATATCAACATGATGAACATCCGAGCCTTCATATATTATCGTGTTTATTAATAACCATACCACCTTTACAGCTACCACATTTATCTCTTTCAAATGTACTTAAAACAAATATAATAAAAAACATATAAAATTCCCAGTGTGAAATCGGGCAGGAACATTATCTTAATAACAAAGAAGATGTTGTTACAAAATCAATGCAATAACAGGAAAAAGCGGAAGAAAGCTAAATCAATAAACAAAGGGAATCAGCCTCCGTGCTTGTTTTGAATATTCGGCATATTCGGGATAAACCTTTAGCAGTTCCTTTTCTTCTAATACAATTCTGATATGTAATCCGATTGTTATAAATGCTGCTGCGACAAACACCTCCACTCTTGGATGCCCCAGCAAGCAGGCCCAACCAAAATAAATGATCGCTGCATAAATGGGGTGGCGCAAAAATTTATAGGGACCGTCCTTTACAATGCCTCCGTCTGTTGGCTCGGCGGTAAGATGAAAACTGCGCTGTTTAAAAGTAATGCGAGCCCAAATCATCAAAACAAAAGCAAGAATCTGAATAGCCCCGGCAGCAGGATCGCGTGAAAAGATTGTATTAGTGTAAAAGAGAAAAAGCAAACCTGCGACTGCTATTAAATATCCCAGGATGGAACCTACTTTTGATGACATTGTTTTTTATTATTAATTATTGTTGCTCTCTCAATACAAAAAAATTACAAATGTTTTCTTAAGCTGCACTCAATTGTAAAAAGACTGGATTTTCAATACTTTCTGCACTACTTTTTTTTATCATGTGCAATGCGCTTTTCTTTGTTTTTTACAAAAATCAATTTATTTCTGCCTTTTTGGCTTTCTCGTTGCTCTATCTCAAACTTCCCGATCGACTTGATCAATGGTGTCAATTTCTGAAAACCATAGTTTCTTGGATCAAAATTTGGTTGTTTCTTCTGCAACAAACTGCCAACATCTCCTAAAAATGCCCATCCTTCATCATCTGATAAGTCTGTAATTGTTGACGCAATTAATGTGATTTCTTTGGCTGTAATTTTATCAAATGTCTCTTTGTTTATTTCCTTTTCATCTTCTGATTCCTTCTCTTTGGGTTTGGTTTTCAGAATCTCTATATAGACAAATTTATCGCAGGCGACAATAAAAGGATTAGGGGTCTTTTTTTCTCCGATTCCAATCACCTGCATACCGGCTTCTCTCAATCGGGTTGCCAACCGGGTAAAATCACTGTCACTCGATACAATGCAAAATCCATTTACCCTTTCTGAATATAAAATATCCATAGCGTCAATTATCATTGCCGAATCTGTTGCATTCTTTCCTGTTGTATAGCCGTATTGTTGAATGGGAGTAATGGCGTTCTCCAGGAGTAAATTTTTCCATTTCGAAAGATTAGGTTTAGTCCAGTCACCATAAATTCTTTTTATGGTTGGGTTCCCGTATTTGGCGATTTCTTCCATCATTTCTTTCACAGATGCGGAAGGAATATTATCACCATCAATTAGTACAGCCAGGTTCATATTCATTAGGCTTATTTTTAATATTTTGTTTTAGTAATTTTCAATTGCACTCACAGTTTGCATTAAATCCACCAGATTTCCAGTCAGCCTGAGGCAGGGCCAACGTTTAACTTTTTGAGTTTGTAAATTTAAAGATTAATCGTACAGAAAGTAAGAAAAGCATTGTAGGATTATTATGGAAAGTGTCAACCGTGATCTCAAAGGGAGCCGGAATAGACGTAAATCAGGTTAGCATCTTAAAATCAGATTGATTGATTTATCTATTCCTGCCGATCAGGCATCAATTTCACTAATCATTCAATCCCTTCCCTTCAAAGATCTGCTGCATATATTTTTCAACTCTTGCCTCCCGGGTTTTGGATTGTTTGGGTTGGGAAAAATAAAACAGATAAGCTCTTTGACGTCCGGGAGTCAGCGCCTCAAATGCCGTTTTTAAAGCTGGCATTTCTTGCAATTTGTTTTGAAACTCTTCAGGAATTTCGTACTCGGCAGTCTTTTTCATCGTCACTTTCAAACCCGCTTTTTCCACATTGATGGCTTCCTGAACGTAAGCTTTCAGGACAGGTTTCAGTTTCTCAATTTGCTGAACATCGATGAAACGGATCTGACGGCCCGCCTGCACATTTTCCGTCTGCTGAATCAAAATACCGTTGGGATCTTTTAACAAAGCGCCTTTGAAAAACAGCAGTGCACAGTATTCCTTAAATCCATGGATCAAAACCACGTTTTTATCATCCAGCGTGTAACAGGGATGCATCCATTTATAATCTTCTGTGAGTTCTGTATCGAGGACAATAGACCTCAATTTTAAATAAGCTTCTTGCCACTTGCCGGGTTTATCGAAAAATGCTTCCACTTTAGTATTCATTTTGCAACAGTTTTTTGAGTAAACCAATTCATGATTTCCAGTTTATAATACCGGATGTTGCATCAAAGATACAAAACCGGGATTCTTAAAAGCAAGTGAGCAGGAAATTCATCCCTGCGTAGGAGCTAAAACCAGCCGAAGCAAGGACATTGACAGATTTTATAATCCCCGTCCTTTTTCGATATTGGCTGTTAAATCACTGATGAACCGCGCCATTTGTCCCCCATCGATGATATCGTGATCTAATAATACTGTCATGTTCAGAATCTCCCTGATGGCTATCTGATCATTATGCACTACAGGCTTTTTTATCACTTTTCCTATGCCAAAGCAAATCGGGTGTACTGATATCGGAACAAACCAGCCGTTCACGTTTCCTACCATTCCCAAAGACGTAATCGCAACATTTCCCATTTTGCCAAATGCGTATCTCGGATGTCTTAAAAGATATCTCCAAAAGGAACGCCTTAAAAATCCCGGTAAATAGTAATATAGCAACTCCAGGCGATTCGATTTATTCTGAAGTACAATATCTTTATCTGAAAGCACCTGATTCCTGGCGTCATCCAGTTGTCTGGTTATTGATTCGATACTTCTGCTGTCGGCCTTTTCAACAATCAGAGGAATCGGGACTTTCTGATCATTTAGTTTCTTCTCAACCGCCACGGAGACGTTTATGTCATCAAATACCAACAGTTTCCGTTTTCCTTTAAGATAGGAAGCCGCATTTTCATAATCCTTAATAGTACTGCTGATCACTTTAATGAGCCAGGCTGTAAATGAAATCTTATGGTCATTCGCCTTTGACAACTGAATTTTCTCTCTGCTTTCTTTCACATCTACCTCAATCATGGCTACGATGTGATGCTTTTTCAGGCCGACCGCACAAACATCATTAGTGGCAATTCTTGATCTTGGAAATATGCTGACTTTATAATCTTTCATCAGGGTGTTTTTCAGGAAACTAACTAAAACCGGCACATTTTAACCATGTGCCAATTACAGTTTTATCATCTAAAATTAGCGAAAATTTCAAATGGAATTATTCTTCCCGGCTTACCGGTTTCAAACAGGAGACTATGGAAAATGGCTATAAGAAATCCTTGATCTGATTTAATGGAAACCGGGAGATCTCAGTCTTTAACTGCTTACGCAATATCTTTCGTCTGGCTTCCTGAAGACAATCAACATAGTTAATTACGTTTCTGATGTGCCGTTTATTTTCTTTGCCCGAACTTCTTTTCAGGAATTTTTTTAATGAATCGTCAAACACGCAGTAATCGTGCCACTCCCCCAGCAGGACATTTAATGACTTGACCTGATAATTTAACTCAACCAATCCGTTGTTGTTTAGATTTCTCTGGATTCCTATAAGTTCCTGGACAGCTTTCAACCGCTTTCTGACATCATGAAGGTCACATTTTGCTGATGACCGGATTTTCGCAGCATTTTTCAAAATTAAAACACCTGATTCTTTGATAACCGTTTCATCAGAAATTTCATCCATCTGTTGCCGCAATTGCGTATTCAGGTTTTCATACATGTTTAAATCATATACCAGCATGCCCCTGGAAAGCGCTACGTTGTATTGCTTTTGTTTATTTAGTTGATGTTTGAAATAAGCCGACAGTACGGCATGATAAAATTGCTCCGTTAATTTTAAATTGATCTGTGTTTCACGAACTTTTCCTGATTTCCAGTATAAATCGCCAATTAATCCATCCTGAGCCTTTTCCTTCCACTTCCCCTCAGAGATTTTTTGCACCAGGGACCATATAACCCGTTGCTTTTTGATACTTACCCGCAATTGATGGATATCCTCAATTTCATGACTTTCTTTTGTTTTACCGAAGTAATAATAAAAAGATGCCACACGCCTGTCGAAATGCTGTATAAATTGAGTTGTCTCCATTTATTCCTTCAATAACACATGTAGTTATTATTAATATATACGGCGACCAACGGGTTGGGTTTCGGGAAATCAGTATTAAATTTTAGAAATAATTCTTCTCTCTGCTCTCACAAGTGTTCAAAGAGCCACTCGATAGACTCATGAGGTTTTAAGGATTAGATTTTGCTGTCTTTTTCCGGTCCGCCAATTATTTACCGAAAAAACCAGGGGATATATGTCCTATTGCCAGCTTATAGATTCTTTGACGAACTCAACAATTAACGGATTGGGTTCTTTTTTGGTTGAAGTCAGCGCCGGTTGAAAGAGCGAACCTATGAAAAATCGGTGATCTGCAATCTCAAAGGCTCTCACCTGCCCGTCTTCCGATACAACTGTCGTTTTAAATCCGTTTGATTTTAAAGCATCAAGATATTTACTGTTTATCCCGTAATTACAGAAGTATTTCCCCAATAACTGTTCTTTCTTTATAATGTTGAACAGCTTTGAATGCTTGTCAACGATCGTCAGGTTCTCTTCCTGTCCTACAAGCGAACAGGCGAGTTTTGAAATAACTAAATCCTTTGAGCCGGGATCTGTCTCTTCGTGGTCGGCATGGGAAATTCCGCACACATTTCTGGCATATTCGATTACCATATGCTGAAATCCCCCGCAGTTGCCAAATGTCGGGATGTTATTTTGCCGGGTAAACGAGATTGTGTCAAGCACGTTTTCCATGTCCTTATATGGCGAACCCGGCGCAATCCAGAGGCCGCAATAAAGTTTGTCGAACGCAGTTTTATAATTGAGAACGTCTGAACCTACCCAATCAAATTGAATCTCTTCATCAAACTTTTTAAGCACATGCCTTACGCTGTCATTCAAAGCGTGCTGAGTCGGGTAAGCGGGATTAAAATCTCCGAGGATTACAATTCTCTTTGTCATGGGTGATCTTATTTTATGTGTATTCTTTCTTCAAATCCGCCCACACAACATTGCATAGCGTAATTAATTTGACTGTGCAAATGTAAAATTTAAGGCTTTCTTTTGTACCGGAATCTCTACCTGAATTTCTTTTGCACTTACAGAAACAGGAAACAAAACTTTCCCGCGAACCTGGCTATCCGGAGGAATAGTACAGGACAATAAAGCACTCTTATTCCAAAAGTCAAGCTCATTCATTACCATTTTTAACTGATAACTATGGTTTTCGTTCCAATCATCTTCGTCTTGCTGCCTTTGTGCTTCCAGATCTTTAGTCTTCGTACCGGTAAGCACCGATATTGTTCCTGTAATAAGGCCTTCTTGAACTAATTGCTTGACACTTTTGCCGTTTAATGAATATGGATTTTTTTCACTCATCAAACTATCTTTTTGCATTTCCAGCTGTTCGATTCTTTTTTCCGGGTTGATGCTGTAAATCAGCTTTGGGGTCATCCCCTCTTTCACAGGATTGACACTATAATAAAACAAAGCAGGGTCAATGGAAATAGTATCTTTCGAATTGTTCTTTACAGATACCTCAAATTCATAGTTTTTGCTTTTAAGTCCTGTAAAATCAACTTTTACTTCATTATTATCAGCTAAACTGACAGCTTTATTAAGAGGGCTTAGTGTAAGTTTGGGCAATGTTGCGAAACGTTGTGTTGTACAACTTGCCAGGATAAAAAGTGCAAGGATGAAACTCTTTTTTCTCATATCACTCCAATTTTTTTAATTCAGGAATTAATCCAGGCTCACAAATCAAAGATTTGCAAACGATGAATGTCTCTGTAAACTTTATTCGAGTATAAATCTCACCAATACGGAATATTGTAGTTTTGTTTTTTCAAATTCAATATCGGGTTCCTGCGGCTTTGAATCGCCTGTGGAGCTTGCTCCCCTGATCAGCATATTCGTGTAGCCTTTTGCCTGGTAAACATTAAAAACAGGATTCTCTATTTCCCTTATATAAATAGCTTTTCCTATTTTCTGACCTATTGCACTCGTCAGGGCTATGGCTTTTTCTTTGGCTGCTTTAATGGCCATAACTTTCACTTCCATCCGGTATTTCTGAATATCGGTGTTCTCCACTTTCTCAACCGAAATATCTGATATTCCTATCGAATTGAGTTCCTGGATAACCGCCCCTGCTGTTGCGGCACTCTTTACCTTTAACTGATATTCCTTTGAGGAGTTTATTTCCGTACGTTTCAGCCAGTATTTCTGGAAATTGCTCGACAGGTCTTTAATAGCAAGTTGTTTCGAAACGTCAATCCCCATATCAGAAAGCTTTTTGATCATTCGCTCTTCGATTTTCTGTAGGTCCTGTTTTCCCTTGAAATCTTTTTCGTTCACAAGAATTTTCAGATAAATCTCATTGGGCGCCACCTCCATCTGAGCTTTTCCTGTTACTTCTATATAATTTTGATCGATAAAGTTTTTTTCACCGGTTTGTGCAAAAGCCGTAACATAGGCCAGTACCATAAATGCAGCTAAATATATTCTTTTCATAATGTTATTTTTTGATTTTATTATCTGTTTCATCCGCCAGGCACGCACCTGCCATCGGGGTTACTAAAATAATGTTTCTTCCGGTTCAAAAGTCGCAGGCATACAAGAGTCACTGGTCTTTTGTCATTTCGAAGAACCCCGAAGGCTTTCGGGGGACTGAGAACTCTCCTGTAACCTTACTAAATCACAAGCAGGCGAAAGCCGAAGAAATTTATATTTTTCTCAACTTAAGATAACTGTTATGGCCCAGGGTGAGGTAATAGAAAAAATAGGCTCCAACCGGAATAAGAATTATGAGGTAGTACACTGCATTTATATGCAATTGCTGATGGAAGCCGTAGTAAACCAGCATTAACAGAAATGCCAGTGGCGACAACCATTTTCCGAATTTAAAACCCGACAGTTCGACCTTTTGATCTTCATTTTCTGCCACATGAAATTCCAGCGTTTTGCTGCCATACCATTCCATCCGGGTTGTTAAACGGTGCTCTCCCGGTCTGATTCTAAATTCCTCCGTGTGCCCGTTGCCGACAAACCCGATCAATTCACCGTCCAGGTACACGCCTATTTCCCTGGAGGAATTGATCCAGTCCGGTTTTCTATTGATGATTAATTTCGACATGCCCGGTTGTTTTTTGTCTGATAAACTTACATCACCCTCATAACTACAGCGCACAAAATTACAGGGCAGAAATTATATTTACAATCTTTCGCTCTTAATAAACTTTAATTGTGTCCTTATAAAACAAACAAGACTGGATTTCAGGGGCAATGCCGGTTTTTATTACCTGTCTTTATTTTACTATAGAAACAGGCAGACCTAGCCATGACCTCACCGCGCTACCGTCTAATTCGGTAATATTTACATCCATCTGGCAGGATGATTTAATCCTGACATTAATGGTCCCGTCTGAATTCACAGGAACCAGTCCGTATTTAACCGTGGGATCTAACTGGGTTTGGGTTTGAGGTGCGTTTGCATAAGCCCTGGGGACAATGTCGACTTGTTTGAAAACAATTATTACCAGGCAAATGGCGATAACTGTTAAAACGGCTTTTGTGTAGAAATCGGTTTTCATGTTTTTTAAATTTAGGTTATACATTGTTCCCGCTGGTGTTCCGAAGAATCACCTGTGAGATTTATTATTTTCTATATTGGATGTAAGTTACATCTTTTTTCGGTTCACAAGTTGCCAGTCTTTCGGTGGACAAGCAAAGCGGCGAGATAAGGCTGTCATTT
>JACZJI010000135.1 GCA_014860665.1 Bacteroidales bacterium
GATTTATTCTCCACTGCGAATGGATTTATAAAAACATTGCATTTCCTTCCTGATTCCAGTTCAACTGAATATCTGTAAAAAAACAACGCTGCAATCCCTATTTATATATTAAAATATTCTATATTTGTTAGTTATTGTAAAAAAGACACCTACCAAATTGGATTTTAATGACCGAAGATTATATTTTTTATTTTAACAACCGGCAACAACCAAACAAACATCCGTAATATAGTTAAGACATGAAAAAAATTACATTTTTAGCTTTGGGAATCTGTTTAATGATTTACTCATGCTCTTCCCCAAAAAAACAAGATTTTTCCCCCAGGGTAAAAATTGCAAATGGCACCATTGAGGGAATCCAGGACACAGCAACCGGATTGCAGGAATATTTTGGAATACCGTTTGCCAAACCTCCTGTCGATAACCTCAGGTGGAAAGCCCCCCAGCCTCTTGAAAATTGGAAGGGAATTTTAATGACCAAGAAGTTTGGGCCTCGACCAATGCAGACAAATGTATTTGGTGATATGCACTTTCGATCAGATTCCATGAGTGAAAACTGTTTATATCTGAATGTCTGGACTCCGGCTAAAAAAGGAAAAAAAGGGCTCCCTGTACTTGTATATTTTTATGGAGGAGGCTTTGTTGCTGGCAGCAGTGATGAACCAAGATACGATGGTGCAAGTCTCGCACAAAAAGGTATTGTTGTGGTAACTGCAAATTACCGACTTAATATTTTCGGCTTCTTTGCAGACCCAGAACTTAGTGCTGAATCACCTTACAAAGCATCAGGAAATTACGGATTACTTGATCAGGCGGCTGCATTGAAATGGGTGCATCAAAATATTGCTGCCTTTGGCGGAGATCCCGACAAAGTTACCATCGGTGGAGAATCTGCCGGTTCGATTTCGGTGAGTGAGCTGATGGCATCCCCATTAACGAAAAACATGATTTCAGGAGCAATCGGTGAAAGTGGTGCAGGTATTACTCCTACCTTACCACCAGTTCCATTGGCAGAGGCTGAAAAAATAGGGGCTGAATTTGCAAAGCAGATCGGATATCCTACTATCAAAGAATTGCGTGCCTTAAGCGCCAAAAAATTGCTTGACCTTTATACGAAGTCAAAAAGATTTGGCTTCCCCATTTGTATAGATGGATATTTCCTGCCCAAAACACTTCCAGAAATCTACAATGCAAAAGAGCAGGCACAAATTCCTTTGTTAGTGGGTTGGAATTCTGCTGAGATGAATGGCATGGCTTTTATGGCAGGAAAGCCTTATTCAAAAAAGAATTTTATTCAACGAGTGAAAACCGTTTTTCCACATAACTATGAAGAAATTCTGAAAACTTATCCTCATCAAACTGAAAAAGAAGTAGAATTATCTGCTACGGATCTGGCTTCTGACGGGTTCATTGTTTACAGCACATGGAAATGGTTTGATCTGCAAAGAAAAAACAGCCCGCAACCAGTTTACCGTTATTTATTTGATAATCCCAGACCTCCATTAGCAAATTCAAATCTTACACCAGGACTTGCCGGAGGTGTCATGAAAAAAGATAAAAATGCGCCACCAACACCGAAACCCTTAGGCGCCGCCCATTCACAGGAAATTGAATATTGTCTGGGAAATCTTTATCTTTCCCCTTCGTATGCCTGGAGAAAAGTAGATTATCATGTTTCTGATACCATGGAAAGCTATTTTGCCAATTTCATAAAAACCGGTAATCCCAACGGAAAAAATCTTCCTGAATGGCCCGCAGCTAAACCGGATGATTCACATCCATCTGTTATGTTGATAAAACCAGGATCAGAGGCTATTAAAGTCAAAAAGGACAATCGGTTCTTAATGCTGGAAAAAATCTACAGAAAACAATAGGCTCAAAATAAAGAAGAGCATTAAACAACGCCATTAGACCAAAGTCTAATGGCGTTGTTTTTTAACACCTTGTACTATCACACGTAAAATACTGTGTTACAGCCATAAATATCATAATTAATTAAGTTATAAACCATCATAATGTACCCATCAATTCCCCGATTAAATTTTTTTAACGTTCTTAAGATGTTTTAACATACAAAATTTAATTTGCTATTTATCAGATACATATCTTTTATTTAATACGAAAATCTCTTTTAAACCGGGCAAAACAGGGTTTTTTTGTTTGTTTCATGATATAAATTTGCCATTCGTCCTTAACACAATAATATCATGAAAGATTTTTATAAGTTAATTCAATTAAAAAGCATTAGTGTGTTTTTTGCCTCACTTTTGGGAATTATGTTTATCAGTACATCAGCGTTTGCTACAAACAATGTGTATTTATTTACTCCCTACACGACCATTTCAGTTCCACCAGGAAAATCCATCAATTACATTATTACTGTGGTCAATAATACCAGCGAAGTTCAGAATTTGGGAGTCTCCATTTCCGGGATGCCATGGGGGTGGAAATACAATATGAAATCAGGAGGATGGGACATCAAAAAAATTGCTGTTCTTCCCAAACAGAAAGAAATTATAAACCTGCATGTGGAAGTCCCATTGAAAATCAATAAAGGAACATACCATTTTAATGTTGTAGCAGGTGCAAATCATTTACCACTTTCTGTAATTGTTTCGAAAAGGGGAACCTATAAAACAACTTTCACAGCTACGCAAGCTAACATGGAAGGACATAATAATTCCACCTTCTCATTCAATGCTAACCTCGACAACTTAACTGCCGATCAGCAGTTATATTCCTTAAGATCCGAAGCTCCGTTAGGTTGGGATGTAACTTTTATGTCACATTACAAAAACGTCACATCAGTTTCAGTTGATCCAAATAATGATGCCCCAATTACGGTCAAAGTAACTCCACCTGACGGTATTACAGCCGGTACCTATAAAATTCCTGTGAGCGCTGTCACGAATAACACTTCCGCTGATTTACAACTTGAAGTGGTTATTACTGGAACTTATGACATGGTATTATCTACTCCTACTGGTTTAGTAAGTACAGAAATAACTGCAGGAAAACAAAGACGTCTGGAACTCATTGTAAGAAACACAGGTTCTGCAATACTTTATGATGTACAACCAGGATATCAAGCTCCAGCTAACTGGAAAGTTACTTTTGATCCAAAATCGATAAGCGAAATCCAGCCAGGACAATACGCAAAAATTTTTGCTACCATAAAATCCGACAAAAATGCTATTGCCGGTGATTATATTACAAAAATTACCACCAAAACTCCGGAGGTTGCTTCCAGCGTTTCATTCAGGGTTTCTGTTCAAACTCCATTGCTATGGGGCTGGGTAGGAGTTTTGATAATTCTCTTCGCATTCGGACTGGTTTATTATTTGTTCCGCAAATATGGAAGGAGGTAGATCGTGGATGAGACCATTATCGACCTTGTCGATCTGACAAAAAAGTACGGATCGTTTACTGCGGTTGATCACTTAAGCCTTTCAATCAACAAAGGAGAAGTGTTTGGCCTTCTGGGGCCTAACGGTGCCGGTAAGTCTACTACGATCCTCATGATGCTGGGAATGACAGATCCAACATCGGGTACGGCACACATTTGTGGCATCGATTCAACAAAAAATCCAATTGAGGTAAAGAAAAGGGTTGGTTATCTTCCTGAAGATGTTGGATTTTATGGTGACAGATCAGGACTGGATAATTTAATCTATACAGCACGGCTAAATAATATTTCAGAAAAAGAAGCCAAAGTAAAAGCCCGGGAATTATTAAAACGTGTTGGCTTGTCGGAAGCGATAGAGAAAAATGCAGGAACCTATTCTCGTGGGATGCGTCAACGTTTGGGATTAGCTGATGTTTTGATTAAAAACCCGGAAGTCATAATACTTGATGAACCAACTTTAGGAATTGATCCAAAAGGGATCAAGGAGTTCCTGCGACTAATTATACAACTAAGTAAAGAAGAAGGTATTACTGTTTTGTTTTCTTCACACAATTTACATCAGGTTCAGCAAGTTTGTGACAGGGTCGGATTGTTTGTAAATGGAAAGTTAATAGCTGTGGGAGATATCCGTTCGCTTTCGCAAAGACTATTTGCAGACAGTCCTTATAGTATAGATGCCGGCATTAATCTCTCCGCCAGTGATCCTAAAATTGAGAAACTGAAAGAAAAACTTTCCACTGTAGAAGGCGTCACTAATGTAAATATGAAAGACAATAAATTTCATTTAGAGTGCTCCCGGGATGCAACTACCGAAATTGCCAAAACTATTATTGAATCAGGATTTGATTTAAACTACCTGAACAAAAAAGAGTATGGGCTCGATGAAATTTACTACAGGTATTTTGAAGGAGGAGACGAACATGAGTAACATTACAAATCAAGCGCCGGTTAGAACCTCAAAGTTTAGCCTGCCTAATATTTTCAGAAATTCAAGAAATGAGGAAATTCCTCTTCATCCTTTCCGGGTTATTGTAGAAAAAGAAATCTCAGACCAGGTGAGAAGCTGGAGATTCATCATCTTGATTGCAATCATAGTCCTGACAACTCTAGGATCTTTATATACATCTTTAAATAGCTTAAGTGAAGCAATAAAAGTCAGCCATGTAAATAATTCATTTTTGTTTTTGAAACTTTTTACTGTTTCCAATGGCACACTGCCTTCTTTCTTTGTTTTTATTACTTTCCTGGGACCCTTACTTGGAATCGGGATGGGTTTTGATGCTATAAATTCCGAGCACAACAGAGGGACAATGAGTCACATTCTTGCTCAGCCAATTCACAGGGATTATCTATTAAATGCCAAATTTATCGCAGCCCTCACCGTTATTACCTTCATGTTCTTTGCCTTAGGTTTTCTGGTGATGGGGCTTGGACTTATCTCCATCGGTATCCCTCCTACTCCGGAAGAATTCTGGCGTATCATTTTCTTTATAATTCTCAGTATAGTTTATGTAGCTTTCTGGCTCAACTTATCAATTCTTTTCTCTGTAAAATTCAGGCAACCTGCCACCTCTGCTTTAACTGTAATAGCCATATGGTTGTTTTTTACAGTTTTTTATCCCATAATCGTAAATCTGATTTCCAAATCTGTTATCCCCGGACAAATGGCAACTAGCTATCAGATGTATTTTGCAGAAGAGCTGAAAGTAAACCTCATGAGAATTGTTCCCAACCAGCTATTTAGTGATGCAACTACTACTTTACTGGTACCAACTGTTAGGAGCTTAGGACCGCTTACAATGCAACAGGTTTATGGAACTATTCCGGGGGCACTGCCACTTGGACAAAGTCTCCTGCTTGTTTGGCCTCAGGTAACCGCACTCATTGCTGGTACTATTTTGTGTTTTGTTATTTCTTACGTGATGTTCATGAGACGAGAAATCCGTTCAAGATAGTTTTTGCCTGCGAAATATTTGATTGTTTGCCAATAAAATGGGGTAAAGCAATTTTGATTGTCCTATATTATCATTTAACTTTGTTAGAAGGAATTATTCTTTTAAAAACAAATGATTAGAAAGTTATGACAATCAATAAAGAATGGCACCTAAAAAATAAAATGCCAAAAAATGCCACTTTTGAAGAAAGGGTAAAATGGCATATCGAGCACAACAAAAACTGTTCCTGTAGACCTGGATTCCCTAAAAAGCTGGAAGATGAAATAAAAAAAAGAGGGATTAAATTCTAATCTTATCGATCAAGTTAAATATATTACCAGGCCCATGATTTGATTTATGAAGGAGTAAAAAATAATATTAACCCCTTTCCTATCACAAATCCGGAAAAATTATCAGCTATTTTTCTTAGGAGCATTCTAAATAGCCTATTTGGGGATCTTCCAAAGCTATTTTTGAATAACACGACTCCTATAAGACTTAAAAACACAATTTATTGCAATATAATAAATTACAAAAACACTAGATCGCCTTTTATCTAAACCCAGTATAAATTACATTTTTTTGTGAATTTTTTCACTAATGACGTTTTTCGTAAGATTATACCCTATAATTTTGTCCTAGTATTTCGATAGGATTAATGTTATAAAAAATAATAAAAATGAATTCAATTAAATGGTTAATTATTCTGGCAGCCCTGTCGCTTATAGGATTTCAAGCTAAAGCACAGGTTTTCACGAAGTATCAATCAACCGAAACAAGTACAGTTTCAGTGACAGGAACATCAACACTTCACAATTGGAGTGAGAAACTTAAGAAGTTCGATGTGAGTTTTCTGTCCAACGAATCCGGAACTCAGACAATTGTAGTAAAGGATGTTCAATTTAAGGCTCAGGTAGGAAATCTTGAAAGCGAATCGTCTCTCATGTCAGACAAAACTTTCACCGCGCTTAAAAAGGCTAAATATCCCTTAATATCATTTGTGTCTGACCAGGAAACAACGATGTCACTTTCCGGTGATAAATTCTCCGGAAAAGTAAGTGGTAAACTTACTGTTGCAGGAACCACAAAAGAGGTTCTGATTCCCATTGAGGGGACGCTTGAAAACGGTGCAATTGCAATTTCTTGTGTATATCCCATCTCTATGTCAGATTACGGTATAAAACCCCCAACAGCTTTATTCGGGTCCATTAAATCGGGAAATGACATTCAAGTACACTTTAATTTGAAGTTTAATAAATAACAAACCCTAAATCAATCAATTAACAAATAAAAAATCATTCAAAATGAAGAAATTATTTCTTTTAATGTTAGCGGTGATGGTCTCAACAGCAATGTGGGCCCAACAATTTGAAGCACCGCAGTTGGATACCGTGGCTTTTAAGAAAGTAAAGGTCCATGTAGGAGGCGATTTTGCCTTACAATTTCAGGCTTTAAACCAGCATGCAGATTCAGCCCTTGTTCCTCTTGGAAAAGGATTCAATCTTCCAACAGCTAATATGAACATTGGTGCATACCTGGCTCCAGGAATTAAAGTTCACTTAACTGTTTACCTTTCCTCAAAACACCACAATGACACATGGGTAAAAGGCGGATACTTGGTGATTGACCGTTTGCCCATCAAAGGGACTGAGAGTTTTATGAAATATCTTACACTGAAGGTAGGTGATATGGGCTTAAACTATGGTGATGCCCACTTCTTCAGAACAGATAACGGAAATGTCATTAACAATCCTTTTGTTGGCAACCTGGTAATGGATGGTTGGACCACAGCCCCTGCAGCAGAAGTGTTGTACAGAAATAATGGATTTTACCTGATGGGAGGCGTTACATCCGGTTCTTTGAAACAATCTCTTGTAAACTATAGCAGCTATTCCGGCTATTCACCTCAATATACTTTGAAACAATTGGCTTATTACTGGAAAGCAGGTTTTGACAAGACCTTTAACAACGATTTCCGCTTGAGAGTTAGTTTATCAGGCTACAACTGCTCAAAAAACAGCTTCGGAACATTATATTATGGAGAACGCACAGGAACTCGTTTCTACCTGGTAATGCTACCACAAACCAATTCATCCTCCGATGTAGACATCACAGCAAATCCTTTTACCGGCCGCTGGGGACCTGGATTCACAAACAAAGACAACAGCTATATGTTTAACGTATTTGCAAAGTACAAAGGTCTTCAACTCTTCGGAACTCTGGAAAGCGCTAAAGGAACTGAGCTTTATGGCGGACAAGATTTCAATTACAGCCAATATGCTTTTAACGCCCTGTATTATTTTGGAGCAGACCAAAACTTTTATGTTGGTGGACGCATCAACGGTGTAAACAACCATCAAAGCCAGTCTGTAACACGTTTTGAAGGGACTCTGGGATGGCTTTTCACCAAAAATATCATCATCAAAGCAGAATACGTAAACCAGACTTACAAAAACTTCACTCAGGATTATGGAAACAACGCAGGTTTCAATGGTCTTATGTTTGAAGCAGGCATTTCTTTCTAAAGTATAACCTAAAAGGCTGCTAATCGGGATACGGATGCGTCCACCCGAAAAGCAGCCTTTTACTTTTATCCAATAAAAATGAAAAATAATTTCCTGAATAAAATATTACTTTTCGTCACGCTTGTACTAGTTGCCTTACCCACGTTGGCACAGCATCCTGGACGCTTTACGGATGAAAATAAAATCATCATTTCCGGAGAAAGCAATATTCAGGATTTTGTTGTCAGATACTTTTTCAAAGGAAAATTAGAAGTAGCCAGTCCCGGAGACTCTGCTCATATATCTCGACAAAATGGTGTAATACAGATACCTGTCGATAAACTCTTGTTCAGTAACAGGCATATGCGGGACGACTTTTTGAATCTAGTTCAAGCAGATCAATTTCCTCTTATAAAATTATATTACGATCCTGAAAACCTAAACAAATTTGGGGACAATGACACAAAAATGGTTCCTATTACTATTCAAATAACCAATGTAAAGAAAACCTATGAGGTTCCTGTTTCGTTACTTCAAAACGCAAAAACTTACACAAAACTAAACGGGCAAATTCAAATTAAACTATCTGATTTTAAATTAAAACCTAAAAGATATTTTTTTGGCCTGATTCGCATAAAAGATATGCTAAACATCAATTTTATTTTATACTTTTATCACAAAGTTACCTAAACGCCCCAAACATCAATGCAAGTTAACACATTACAACGGTATGGCCTACGCGTAATGATAGAAATTGCGATGGATGATGAACAAACTGGAGTTCTTCAAAAGAATATTTCTGTTCGTCAGAACATTTCTTTGCGCTATCTTGACCACATTATCAGAGGGTTAAAAACCGCTGGACTTATAAGAAATAAGTCCGGAAGAAAAAGTGGTTATGTGTTAGCGAGGCCTGCATCGGAGATAACAACACTTAATATTTTAAATGCATTTCAGGCTGATGTTCAAATTGTCGACTGCACTGATGATTATTACGACTGCGAATTAAAAGCGACTTGTAGCGCTAATCCTTTTTGGACAGGATTAAACGATATAATTCGGGGCTATCTCGATGGAACAACATTACAGACCTTAATCCAAAGGCAAAAGGACATGAATTCCCGTATAAAAAAATGATCCACTAACTTATTTCTCTTTTATTTTTCTATTCTTTTTCTTTTGGGATGTGAATTCCTCACAAAAAATGCGTGGAAAAGATTTTTGCCTTAATGTGACTGAAACAAAAATCATTACCTTGCACGTTTAACCTGAATCGGGCTGCCAATGACAAGAAAAAAACGTGAGCCTTATGTAATTGAGGCAATAATCCCCATTGTTTTTCTAATTATATTACTGTCTTTCAATGTTATATTTTGGAAAGACACACTACAAGGTGCCAATCAGGTAGCCCTGATGACTGCGGCTGCATTAGCCGGAATTTTGGGGTTTCGCATGGGTTATACCTGGACTGAGATGCGAGATCAGATTGTAAAAACCATTGGCACAGCCATGCCAGCTATACTAATTCTACTTTTGATTGGTGCGATTGCCGGAACCTGGATGATTAGTGGAGTTGTACCGGCACTTATTTATTATGGACTTAAAGTTTTACATCCCAGTATTTTTCTTTTTGCAGCCGTGATCACATGCAGTGTAGTTTCAGTCGCCACAGGAAGTTCCTGGTCAACCATTGCAACAATTGGGGTGGCTTTGCTGGGAATTGGTGATGCTATGGGTTATGAAAAAGCTATTGTGGCAGGAGCCATTGTATCAGGAGCCTATTTCGGAGATAAAGTCTCTCCTTTGTCAGACACCACAAACCTTGCCCCAGCAGTTTCCGGCACCGATCTCTTTACACATGTCAAGTATATGATGTACACTACGGTTCCTTCAATGTCAATAACATTAATCATTTTTTTGGTTATGGGATTTTTATTTCATCCTACTGAAACAGCAGCCCACGTTGAAGAAGTACAGTCGACTATCACACGGACTTTTAACATTAACCCATGGCTATTCCTTGTCCCGATAATTTTATTTGTTGTCATCATAAAAAAAATGCCCCCTCTCCCTGCATTAAGTGTAGGTGTTGTTTTAGGAGCTATAGCTGCTGTAATATTTCAACCTCATATTATTGAACAGACAACACATATTACGAACAACTATGCAAAAGCCTCATACATAGGAGTTATGCAGGCTATTTACGGGCATACATCGATTGAAACAGGAAATCAGACTATGAACGATTTGTTTATAACCGGTGGGATGTCCGGAATGCTGGAAACAATTTGGTTAATTCTTTCAGCCATGGTTTTTGGAGGAGTTATGGAGGCCAACGGAATGTTACGAAAACTTACGCGTTCCATTCTAAAACTGGTTAAAACAGATGCATCTCTGATCACTTCGACAGCTGCCTCTTGTATTTTCTTCAATATCACGGCTTCAGATCAATATATTTCCATTGTTGTTCCTGGGGAAATGTACCACGATGCTTTTCAGGACAGGGGTTTAAAACCGGAAGTTTTAAGCCGAACACTTGAAGATGCCGGGACAGTAACATCAGTACTGGTTCCATGGAATACAGGTGGGGCAACCCAGGCAAGAGTCCTTGGTGTGCCAACACTTCACTATCTGCCTTATGCGTTTTTTAACTTAATCAGCCCATTAATGACGGTGTTTTTTGCCTATATGAATATTAAAATCAGGCGCTTTAAGGATGATAAAGAAAAACCTGAGCTAGCGGAAAAAAAATAAAGCAATAGTTTTAGTGGCACCTCCCAATGCTATTATTCTAAGGTATTCAGGCTATTTTTATAATTTTGCATACGTGGGCTGATTCCAATAAGCAGAATTATAACACATCAAAAAATCAGTAAGTAAAGGAAAAATCCTTCTATAAAATGAATATACTTTTGGTAAGTTGCTGGTTTCCCAATTCAGAAAATCCTCAACAGGGTTCATTTATTTTGGACCATGCCAAAAGTTTGTCTTTTGCATCTATTAATTGCAAAGTTCTGTACATACATATTCACAAGGGAAACAGGTTCATCCAGAAACAAATCAAAAATTATTCGATCGATAATGTTGAGGTTATAGAATTTGATATTCAATCACGATTTTGGAAATACCTGTTTCAGTTCCCAATATTTTTAAAAAAAACGGTATTACATCTTGCTGAAAATGATGCAGTAAAAAAGGCGGATGTCATTCATAGTCATGCAATTTTTCCTGCTGGAATTTTCGGATGGCATTTATCGAAAAAATACAAGAAACCTTTTGTAATAACCGAACATTGGAGTAGAGCAGTATCGTTCTTAAAAAAACATCCGCTGGGATTTTTAGGAAAAAGGATTTACCAAAATGCTGATGCGCTTATTTTTGTTTCTGAGTCACTAAGAGAAAAAGTTTCTAAAAGAATTAATTCACAGAATGTGTTTGTGATTCCGAATCCTATTGATGGCAATTTATTTCATTACGAACCGAAGCCTGAGCCCGTGCCTGTTCGCTGTACTTTAGTTGCTACCTGGAAAAAAAGAAGCCCTAAAAGAGGAGACATAGTTCTGGAAGCTCTTCGAAGTCTGCAAAAGAAAATTTCAGTTCCGTTTCAGATTGACTTCGTAGGGGAAGGAGACGCTTTAGAGGATTATAAAAAGATTGTTGATGAACACAATCTCCCTGTTAACTTTTGCGGCTACGAGACAAAAGAAGTTCTTGCCAAAAGACTACAGAACAGCCACTTATTTCTTCACCCCACCGAGTCAGAAACTTTTGGTATTGTAATCTTTGAAGCACTGAAAACCGGCACCCCAGTATTGGCTTCAGACTTGGATGTTTTCAGGCCTTATATTAATTCCCAAAATGGAAAATTAATAAAAAATGATGTCGAATCCTGGCAAAATGCCATTTTGGAAGCCTTTAGCAAGCAATACAATTATCAAAAAATAGCTGAGGAATTTAAAATGCCCTTTTCGCAATCTGAAGTTGCTTTTAAAACCAAAGATGTATATGAAAAGGTAATTGATAAGATGAAAAAATAATAATTTTAAATCTTTAAACACTTTATAAAAACTAGTTTATGGGGATGGTAATCAAACAGGGATTTTATAACTCCGTATGGATGTTCCTGGGAATTGTGATAGGTTATGTAAATACCATCCTTTTGTTTCCTATCTTTTTAACAGCTGACCAGTTTGGTTTAACAAGAGTTCTTTGGGCGGCTGGTTCAGTCTTTGCCCAATTTGCATTACTGGGAGGCCCCCAGGTTTTAATAAAATTCTTTACAGACTTTGATGAAAAGCCCAAACAGCGAGGTGGCTTTTTTATGCTCATGCTTATTATTCCACTAGTTGGTTTTATTATTTTTCTGTTGGCCGGGACACTGTTTAAAGGGGCAATCGTAAAATCCTATGCCACTCAAAGTACTTTGTTTGCAGACAATTTTACATATATCTACATCATCACTTTTTTCTTCATGTATTTTAACATGCTTGAGGCATACCTCCGCGCATTGTTCAAAACCACTGTGGCTGCCTTTCTGAAAAATGTGATGCTTCGTATACTATGGCTCGGTCTGATTATTTTATACCAACAAAAACTCATAAACTTCGAGACATTCATTTTCTGGTTTGTTAATGCTTATGGCGTTATATTGTTTTTCCTGATTATTTACGCTATTGCTCTCAAACAGTTGAAAATTTCTTTCAGAATGAATTTCCTGACCGCCAAACGAATTAAGACAATGGGTGAATTTGGATTGTATGTTATTCTGGGAGGAAGTACTGCTTATCTGGCCAATTATATAGACGTTTTAATGGTAGGAGGAATGATCGATTTAAAAAGTGTTGCATTTTATTCGGTTGCTTTCTATCTGGGTACTGTAATTTTGTTACCTTTCAACGGAACAAGCAATATTCTGATTCCCATTATATCAGAAGGTTTTTCAAAAAATAATTTACCAAGAGTCAAAGAAATTTATCAGGGAGCCTCTATTAATTTGAGCCTTGTCAGCATGCTGATTTTCTTGGGTGTATGGCTCAATGCTGATAGCATCTTCCGGTTATTGCCTCCCTCCTACGCCAGCGGTAAGTATGTATTGCTTTACATTGCCCTGGCAAAGCTATTTGGCGCTTCCATGGGGGTGAATGGGTTTGTGCTGCAATTTTCGCCTTATTTCAGAAAACTTTTGTGGTTCAATATCGCTTTTCTCGTTTTTGTGGTTATTTCCAACTATCTTCTCATTCCGCCAATGGGGATTGTCGGTGCGGCGCTGGCGACATTTTTATCTCAGGTTCTTGTCAACATAATTCAGATACTGTATATCAAATCGAAGATGGGAATGTTCCCTTTCCGATTGCGGAATCTTAAAATATTGTTTTTGGGAATTGCTGTTTATTTGATAGTCGGAGAAATTCCATCGCAGCCAAATGTATTTATTGACATCGTATTACGTTCCCTGATAATAATCGTTCTTTATCTGCCAGCCGCTTATTTCTGGCATGCTTCCGAAGAGTACACAGGTTTTGTCAAAAAATATATTAAGCTGGCTGTCGAGAAGTTTAAATAATTCAGG
Source organism: Bacteroidales bacterium (assembly GCA_014860665.1). Lineage (GTDB taxonomy): Bacteria > Bacteroidota > Bacteroidia > Bacteroidales > F082 > Sulfidibacterium. Next base: position 13,414 of record JACZJI010000135.1, read on the forward strand.
TCCCGTTTAGTCTCTTTTTCACTTTGTTCCATTGAAACCATGGAATATGAAACCATGAAAACAAAATCCCGGTCTTAGCTTTTATTCTCCATATCAACAAAAGGGATGGCCAATGGGTAAACGAACGAAAATAATATTCTCTGGCTTTTTTCCAATTATGTGATTGTAGTTGATAATTTCCGCTACGCACCAAAATTTTTGTAAGTTGAATTTCCCAGTGCTTTTTGATATTTGATTTTCCAAATGGTAAAATCTCCTTTAAAGAAGATGAAAGTTCATCATAAACCTTTTCAAACACCGGATTCATTGTTTCTGTCAAAACAACAATACGTTGCTTTGTAGATTGTGACATGTGTCTCCTCCAGGTAGCCAGAACTTCAGGAACAAAAACAAAAGTACCCTTTTGCGCCAGTTTTAACCAGGTTGGATAATCCACAGTCGGGAGGCCTTCGACTTTCTCAAAACCTCCACAATCCAACAAAGTACTTCTACGAACGGAAGCTCCTTGTGCCGGTATAAAACATCTGAAAAACAATTCCTTAAGGCCATTTCCGATCGGTTTGTTTTCATAGATATCTTTTTCAAACTGATTTTTAGGAATTATTGGTGCTTCCCACAAATAGCCTGATTCATCAACTCGTACACGATTAAAAGAAAGAATAGAATCAGGACTTTCAGCAAAAGCTTTATGATGTGCTGCAAGCAAACCGGGTTCAGCATAATCATCGCCCTCAAGAATGGTTACATAGGTTCCCTGTGCCTTTGACAGTAAAAAATTATAATTTTCTGCTAACCGGCCTGCCCCTTTATTTTCCTGATAAAAATATTTTACTCGATTGTCTCTCAGGAAGGGAGCTATTTTTTCACCAGTACCGTCTGTGGACCCATCATCCAGAATAAGCAATTCCCAGTTCCCGTAGGTTTGTGACAAAACTGATTTAACACATTGCTGAATGTAGTCAGCATGATTGTATGTCGGACAGACTATTGAAAACATTAAGTCACTCATGTTCGTCTTCTTACTGATATGATCCAAATTTATACATGATCAGATTTATATTTTCTCGGCTTTAATAACCCACTGAACAGTTATTAATTCTTCATAAGCTTTTGGCTGAAAAATTGCCAATGAAATAATCCGTGAGAAAAATCTTCCAGGGAATTTTTTCCAACGATTCCGTGGATCGGAATAAAGTGTTTTAACAGAAAAACCGCTTTGTTCAAGCATTTCAACAATACTTTTTTTTGTAAAAAAGCGAAGATGTCCTTGATCCATAATACCAAAATCACGGTATTTCCAAATTCCTTTCACTAATAAATCAGTGATAACGCCCAGGTTCCTGACATTGGGAATACTGATCAAAACTTTACCTTTATCATCCAAAATACGATAGACTTCTGCTAAAACGTTCCATGGATTTACAGTATGTTCCAACGAATCAGCCAGAATTATCCAATTATAGCTTTTAGAGGGTAATTTGGGCAGCCACTCTTCTGCTTCTCCGACGTAAACTTTGTTTAAATATTTTTTTGCTTCATAAGCAATATGTTGGACAATCTCAATTCCATCATACTGGATTGGCTTCTTCTGTTCTATAATCCTGGCCCCCAAGGTACCAGTGGCACAGCCGATATCAAGTATAACCCCTGGGTTTTCTGGCAGTAGGTTTACAATTTCCTTATTATAAAACGAAAAATAGCTATCTGATATTTTTTTATTGTGAATCTCCTTAATTGAGTCCATAGATTAAGTATTTAAAACTAAAATCAAAGATTAAAAATCTTGCGGGCATCAAATAAATCTTCCCTATTTACGCGTTCTTTTCCGGACAACTTCCACAAATGTCTAACAAATGTCCACAAAGATGAAAATGAATACCACCGTTTCCACCAAACATTGAAGACAGCGTGCAATATAAAGCCTGGTTTCCATAGTAGAAATATAAATGGCTTCATCCATTTCTTCATATCCACAATCCTGTTCAGATAATGAATAAAGAAAAGAGGTAATTGGGACTCGGGAGAAACATGTTTTATGGAAGTACTTACCTTATGGTAAATTACAGATTCAAATGCCACCCCCATTTTGATATGAAGATGTCTCATTTGTTTTGAAAAATAATAATCTTCCTCTCCAAAAAAGAAATCCTCATTCAAAAAAATCCCATTCTCCGGTAGACTTTTATCCATTAACAAAGCACAACCTGTTATAAAACTAATTTGCTGAATTCCTTCGTTCGGTAATAGATTTCGAGGCTGTTTATGACCGATGTATTTTCTTTCACCCCACCATTTTAAAAATCCTCCGGCATTCCAGACCATATTTTTTTGCTCGGCATAACAAATCAAAGGGGTCCAGACTTTGTAATCAGTGAATTTTTTCGCTGCTTGAAGTAAACTCACAAGAGAATTATCCGGAATAATGGTATCGTTATTCAAAAGAAGAAACCTGTCAAACCGAGTAGGGAATTTATTCAGCGCAAAACGAACAGCGGCATTGTTACCCTTTGCAAAACCTAAATTCTCCCCGTTTTCAAGAATACATATTCCAGTATTATCGTTTTGAATCGAGGTAATCCACTCTGAATTTCTTGCATCAAAATGCGAAAATTCAGTTTTTTGTTCATTTAACCATTTTTTAATACGCGAAATGGAATGATCTTCAGAACCATTATCTGTGATAAAAATTGTTGAATTAATTGTACGGGTTGCCTTCAGAAGCGAATCCAAACACTCCAGTGTATCAGGAACATTATTCCAGTTCAGTACTATAATGGCCAATGCTTCGTTTTCCATGAAACGCAATTACAAAACAAAAAATGAGACCATTATGCCGTCGTCCCATCCATCAGCAAAGATAAAAAGATTCACCCTGCCCGCGCCGGAGGAGCGAAAACGTTTTATCTTACTCCTAACTCGAAATAATTCTTAGCTTTGCACACTATTTTTGGAATTCCGGTACATGAAACATCCAATTAAAATCTGTTTTGTAGGAAGTGGTGCTATTTCTACAGCCTTCGCTCAGGTTCTCAGTATGAGCAAAAAGCACCTGGTTGAAATCGTTTCTATCGAACCAGACGTAGTAGATTCCATCAACAACGAACACGTAAACAATAAATATTTCCCAAGTATCAGGTTGCACGAAGGGATTACTGCCACGCGTGATCTGCATTCCCTGGAAAGTGCTGACATCATTTTTTTTGGAATCCCATCAACTGTGACAGTTGATTTTGTTGAGCTGAATAAGGACCTTTTTGATCCACAGACCATTTTGGTTAATTTGGCAAAAGGCTTTGGTAAAGAGGACAATACAATCCCTGAATGCATCGAGAAAATTCTTCCAAATCCTATCATCAGCTTCAAGGGACCTTCATTTGCACGAGAAATCATCAATCTGGTACCTACAGGAATGACTGTGGCTTCCAAAAGCTCAAAATATTTTGATGTTTTTAAGGAATTGTTCGAAGGCACATCCATTTACCTTGATTTCACCAATGACCTGGTTGGCACGGAATTGTCAAGCATTCTAAAAAATGTTTATGCCATTATTATTGGTATTGTCGATGCGCATTATAATTCACCTAACCTTCGCTCACTTGTTTTAACCAAAAGCATTAATGAAATGCGTTATTTACTTTCGCGATTTGGCGGTAAGGAAAGGACTGTTTTCAACTATTGTGGATTTGGTGATTTCAGTTTAACGGCGTTGAATGATATGAGTCGTAACAGAACACTTGGCCTTCTTATCGGAAAAGGATTTTTCACGGATTATATTTCGGAGAAGGTAGTTCTTGAAGGGAAAATAGCCACCAACACTTTCGTAGATAAAATTGCCCGCAAACGCAACATCAGAACCCAGGAACTGATGCTGAAAGAATTGTATCAGGTTTTCAATGATAAGAATTATGATATCACAAATTTTGTGAACCGTCTATTGGCCGCCAATCCAATTAAAGAAGATTTATTTACCTGGTTCTGATTCCATTATTTTATCTAAAACTCCAGCCATTTTTGAGGTCAGATTTTTACGCTCAAACTGCTGAACGTCTTTGTTTCTTGGAGTTACTTTTCCTGAAGAGAATTCATCAAATAATCTTAAGATTTCTGTCTTTAAATTTTCCGTTTCGTCAAAATCAAAAACAGAACCACTTTTTGTCAGGCGAATAACTTCAGCAGCATCTCCATCCGGTGGTCCAATGCAAATAATAGGACGTCCTGAAGCAAGGTATTCAAAAATTTTTCCGGTAAGGATAAGCTTTGAATTGGGTGTATTATTTATTAAAAGAATGAGAACAGAAGCTTTCATTTGCTCTGCAATCACCTCCTGATGTGGCATATAATCAACTCGGTTCAAATAAGATTCCATTCCATGATTTCTCAATGAAGCCACAGCATCCATATCAATTTTGCCTACATTCTTAATCTCAAGTTTTTTGGCAAAATCACCATTTTCGGTGGCCAACTCATTAAGAACTTTCCAAAGATTTTCTGCATTCCTGGTCTTGGTCAGTGAACCAATATGCGCTAAAGTAAAATGATTCCTGTCGATCTCTATGTTTTGCTGAGGCATAGTATCCTCTTCATCAAAACCATTGGGAATTACCTCATATTCTCTATTTACAATTTCCTGAAATTCCCTTTTCATTCCCGGGCTGATAACCGTCACAGCATCTGCCTGTTCCAAAACCATTTTCTCCAGTTTATGATGAAGTTTATCTGCCCTTGGTCCCAGTTTCAAAGCCTGATAATAATCGATGTTAGTCCACGGATCCCTGAAATCCGCAAGCCAGCGAATCCCCAACTTTTCTTTTAGATGAAGTCCAATCAGGTGCGTGCTATGTGGAGGACCTGTGGTGACAACAGCATCCACTTTGTGACTGATTAAGAACTCCGACAATAGTTTTACCGAAGGTCTAATCCAGTATTTTCTGGCATCAGGAATAAACATATTTCCACGAATCCAGACTGCAATATTTTCCAGGAAATGGAATTTTCCCTTTTTCTCAGTAAGAAATGCAGTTTGAATTTTGTCTTCCTTTTTTCTTCCGGTAAACTGTTTATAGAAAGTATATGGCTCCCAGATTTTATTACGGATAACCCGAATGTCCTTTGGCACCTCGTCAAGCAATGACAAATCCTCTGATGGAATCTCAGGATTGGACGGTGTAAAAACAATAGGCTCCCAATCGAAACGCTTCAAATATTTGACAAATTTCAACCAACGCTGCACGCCTCCACCACCACTTGGAGGCCAATAATATGTTATGACAAGAACTTTCTTCAAAGCGACTTTCCTTATTCTTTATTTTTCAGAAAACGCCTTACTTCAATAACAATCACATAAATCAGGAGCAACAACAGAAGTCCGGAAAAGATGTATGAAAGCGTCTCCCCGATACTCCAGACTTTGGGTTGGAACTTAAATTCTATTGTGTGAATACCTGCCGGGACTACCATAGCACGCAACGCATAATCAGCTCTGAAATAGGGTACTTTCCCACCATCCAGATAAACATTCCATCCTTTGGGGTAATATATCTCAGAGAAAACAACAAGCTGTTGGGCCTTTGAATGAAAATCATATTTCAAATCATTCGGTTCGTACGAAACAAGTTTTATCTGGGCTGAGGCATCAACAGGAAATTTCTTTCCAATCAACTGATTTGAAAACTCACGATCAACTACTGCAACAGAATGCAAGTCTGTTTTTCCTAACGCCAGGATAGTAGAATCTGCATTTTTTTCAAGCTTATAATCATTTACCAGCCAGGCATTTCCAAAAGCATGAGTATTATAAATCGGTTCTGCATCAGGATTATAAATCAGGTATTTTGTATTCAACATGTTCACCACTTGTTGTTTTACCAAAGCCGAATCAATAGATTCCAGTGTCGGTTTTTCAGAAAGCACCTTTCTCATGTTGTCAATTTCCGGCGCAAGGTAATAGGTTATCAGATCCTGATAACGTTGCAACTTTGCACCATGATAGCCTCCAATTGATTCATGATAATATGATGTACTGGCATCATTAAATACGTCTTTTGTCAAATCCACAACTCTATAATCCAAAGACTTATCTTTAAAAATATCTCTATCGGCTGTAGTTTCTGAAAAAGGAACCTCAGCTTTTCTTGCCATCTCAAAATTTGAGTTATTCAAATATCTCTGGTCAACACCAGTCATGTCTACCAGCACCAATAATCCTATCATTAAAAGGAACCATTCCTTTTTTAATTTCCCTTTTACGAAAGCGTACATTGCCACAGCTGACGCTAGAATAAAGAACAAACTTCGGAGCGTATCCTGTCTGAAAATAGCCACACGCACATTTTGCAAACTGTCCATAAATGCCGTCACCTGAGCAGGATCATTGCTTAATTTCAGCATATTAAACTGGTGGAGTTCATATTGACTAAAGAAAGAGAAAAAGGTAGTTGGCATCAAATAGAACAACAAACTGAAACCTCCAGTCAATCCAAGTGCGATATAAAAAAACTTCATTTTATCCAGAAGTAACTTCGGATTTTTCAAAATCTTATTCAAAGCCAAAACTCCTAGCAATGGAATAGTCAGCTCAGCAATGACCAAAATCATAGAAACTGCTCTAAACTTATTATAACCAGGCATATAGTCAATGAAAAAGTTCGTCAATCCCATGAAATTCTTACCCCATGATAAGAAAATCGCCAGCACCGTCGCCGCGAATAAAGCCCACTTCATGCGATCCTCAATCAGGAACATCCCCAAAACAAACAAGAAAACCATAATTGCACCAACATAAACCGGTCCAGCTGTTCCGGGCTGATTGCCCCAGTAAGAATTTTGCTGTGCAATGATCCTTTGGAAACCAGGATTTACATTGTCCATTGCACTATTGTCCATTCCGATATAACCCGAAGCACCCCCTTTTACATCAGGAATCATCAGTGACCAGGTCTCCCCTATTCCATAACTCCAGGCTGTAATGTAATCACGATCTAATCCACCGGATTTATTATCTTGTTCGAAAGTAAGCACAGGTTTCCCACGCATACTATATTTCGAGTACTGATAAGTTCCCCATAAGCTTGTAATATTGGTTAAGATCGCAATAATAGCTGCGATGACAAGTACACCTGAAGCTTTCATAAACCTTGGAAACTGCTTTTCCCTCAAAGAATTTATAAGAGCATAGATACCATAAACCAAAACAAGAATTAAGAGATAATAGGTAATCTGAAGGTGCCCTGAAAGAATCTCCAATGCCAGGGCTATGGCCGTGAGCAATCCTCCTTTCCAATATTTTCCTCTGAAAGTCAGAATAATTCCCGCAAGCACAGGCGCCATATAACCAATAGCATGTGCCTTTGAAGTATGTCCAACTCCGAGAATTATAAAGAAGTAGGACGACATCGCAAACGCAATGGCGCCCACAATACCAAGCCAGGGATCGACATCCAGAACCAGCAACAGAATAAAAAAACCTAAGAAATAAAGAAAAACCAGATCAGCCGGACGAGGCAACCCAAGGCGTACAATCCGGTCCAGACTCATCATCAAATTTCCGGCGTAATCCACTGAAATTTGCCAGGCTGGCATTCCACCAAACATTGAATTGGTCCATAAAGGCTCATGACCGGTTTTTGCTCTGAAGTCAACAATCTCCTGTGACATGCCTTTAAACATGGCTATATCATGCTGCTTCAACATCTTACCTTCAAATATAGGTGAAAAGTAGACCAACGTTATGGTCAAAAAAATAGCCAGTGCCATAATATATGGGAGAGGCTTTTTTAACAGGTTTTTATTCATCTTTATTTTCTTGATCGGGTTCTATTTCCTCAAAATCGACATATTCTCCGAAAAGGGCATCATCTTTTTTCTGGGCTTCGCTTTTCTCTTTTTTAATATTTACTTCCCCATCTCCATTAACGTTTTCCGAATGGCCGTAATTATCAAAGTTTTTTTGTTGTTTTTTGATGAATCGCATGATAAGCCATGGCAATACATACTTGATTATCAGCTTTGTTCCATACCAAATTACCAATAATACAAAAACAAATCTAAGAAATTCAATCATTATTAAAATTTTACACTGCGAAATTATTGAAATTATTGGTAAAAAGGCATTTCATCACAAAACGATGCCATCTATAATTAGGGTATCGACCTTAAAAAATCTTAAAACAATAATTCAGGATTTTAAAAAAACAGAGTGCTTACATCCCAAATCAGTAAGTTACGCCGATTTTCATATAATCGAAATTAAAAAGAAACTCCCACAACAAAATATACTTTTCCGGCCTGAGGATTTGTTATCAGAGAAGCCGAAAGAGGGAGTGAATATTTTTCCGTAATCGCAATACTTTTATGGGCCGTTAAACCAAGATTGACTATACCAAAACTATCACCATAAAAGCCCTGCTCACCAATATAACCTGTCGCCGTGTTTGCTTTTTTCGGAGTCGTACAATTAAATCCCATAAATGAATTCAAAGAGACATCTTTTACTTTAAAGGCATATCCTAATTCTAAATATGTCGAATACTGGATCCCTTTTTTACTATTAAAATCAGAACTTTGCGGATTGTCGTTAATTCTGAAGGCATCGGCGCCATAAAAATTTGTCGCAACCATAATTGTAAACGGAAAATCCTTTACGCCATTAAACGTTAGATTCCCCTCAAAAACATGACCCGTCACATTGCTTTTGTACTGAAAATAATTGTAATCGCCCCATTCAACCGGGAAAAAATAATCGGTCAAAGTCACTGTAAACAAGCTCTTCAAAAAAGACTGACTGATAAACAAATCCAGCTCCTGCGACCGGTTCTGTCCGGCAGTGGAGAATGCACCCCAGGCACCAACTGTAAATCCACCACTATTTAAAGTCAGAGAAGGTTGTATACTTGGAGAGTTTCCGCCGTATTCAGTTCCACGCCAAACGTAACGGCTCATCAAGTCTGCTCCGAAATTGATAGTAGCTTTTTCCTTTTTTGTCTTAACACCAGGGTTTTCTGCTAAGGCAATGTTGAAATTAAAAGCAACGATAAAGGTTAATAATACAATTAAATAAAATTTCTTCATGGTCAATTAAATTTGTTATTAATGTCCCCGATTTGTTTTATAATCCACTCAGAAATCCATGCAAATGAAAGAAATTCTTTGATTCCTTAAAAATATCTATTAATCGCAAATCCACAACAAAGTATTTGACATATGCTAAAAATCATTTTTTGCTAAATCATCAAATATTTGGCTTCATGATATTAAATAAAAGGTATTGTTATGAAGTGTCTAAAAGTGGACAACGCTGCTATACAGAAAAAATTTAAAAAAAAAAGGATTACTGTAATAAATTGTATATATTTGTTTAAGATTAATGGTGTCGATCCAATTCTTGAGTTATTAAGCAGCGGGCCAACAATTAATCAACAATTTTATTTTATTCATTTATTTTTTAAGGTCATGTCAAAAAAATTATTCGTTGGGAACATTGCCTGGAAATCGACTGAAGACGATCTTCAATCGGTTTTTTCCCAACAAGGAGAAGTAGAAGATTTAATTATCTTAAAGGACAAGTTTACTAATCGTCCAAAAGGATTTGGTTTTGTAACTTACACTAACGCTGCAGATGCCGACAAAGCAATTTCTGAATTGAACGGATATAATCTTAACGGCAGAAATCTCGTAGTTAATGAAGCCAGACCTCCTAAAAGGGATAGATAAAGTTTAGACTTTGTAATCAAAACAAAAAAGCTCTTCCAAAAAGGAAGAGCTTTTTTGTTTAATGACACTCACATTCTTTAAATCTTTATCCTATATGAGAATTTAACAAGGAAAATATTTGTAGGCTTTGTGTTAACCAAAGTAGTCCAATTATTTTTGAAATTAAAGTTACCTATCGTGTTTGAATCACTATTATTCTGTGACCATACAAGGTACAAAGTTGATCCCGGAACAAATTCCCACCTTAACACCATATTAGACCGAAATTCAACAACGCTGAAATCCGGATTGTCAACTGTCATAGTCGACCCCGGGTAAGCTGGGTCGTTAATCAAATACTGGTTATTTTCTGAATCATATTGAATTTGATTTCCGGTATACTTGTAAAACTGGCTTTCAAAATTCTTTTGATTAGGGTTTTGAACCCGTTTGTATCCATAAAATTTTGCTGAGAACAAAAACGGCTGCCCCCAATATTCAAGACTCAAATCAGGTGTAAACGAGAGGCTGACACGTAAATCTGCAGAAATCTGTTTTTGATTGATGCTTGACACAATATAGACATTCTGATTATTGACTTCCTGATCCGTTACGTAAATCAATCCATCACGTGACTGAGATAATGCCGGAGTGAGGGATAAATTCAGAAAACCTAATGGCTGATAATGAATTCTGAAACTCAAAGAAGTAGAATTTCCAACATTCTGATAATAAACATTATCATTAAACGATAAGCTTAGAAAGACTTTTTTTCTGGAGTCTGTCGAAAATCCTAAATAATAATTCCAGTATCCGGGTTTCTGGACTGCAGGGCCTCCTCTCAGCTCACTCCAGTCAAGATTAGCTCCATTGTGAGTTATACCAAATTCACCATACCAGTAATTTTTAAACTGCCCCCATGAAGACAGATTTTGTCCGGAAGAGGTATGTACTCCAGAGAAATTCCATCCTGACCATTCGCTCATGTTCATACCCACGCTCCTGAAAATACTGAAAGGTTCCCAGATATCATACTCAAGCCACGAAGATTCCTGAATCACATCTGTAGATTTTAAATAACCCTGATCATTTAATTCAAGCCCGGGACTTTCCATATAAGCCTGAACACCATAACGCCAATGCCCTTTTGCTATTTTCGAGAAATCTACACTTGCCGAAGTACCCTGTAGCAATCTTGCGGTACTATCTACCTTCCTCGAGGCTCCCGGACGTTGAAAATATCTCCGGGAATTTTCCTGCAAATCCGTTATTGCCTGTGTTCCTCCAACTACAGAACTAGCTATGATTTTGGCTGAGAGACGATAAGCATGATCTTTCCAGTAATTTCGAAAGTCAATTCCTCCTGTATATGCTCCACTTGGCAAAAAAAACAAACTACTATCATGGATAAATCTATCAGTTGCCGTAAACATTCCACCTAAAATGGTATTCCCGTTTTTAAAGTCTTTTTGTAACCTGGCATTGAAATAATTAGTCATAGGTTCAACCGCAACTTTTGAACGTTTTCCAAGGCTATCAAGGCTAGCTGTCACTTTGCCAGTCAGAGCCTCCATAGCTCCTATTGACCATCCATTCCTTGTTTTCCCGGAAAGTTTAAATGCCCCTAAAATCTTTGTCACACCAGGAGACTTAATATATTCACCGCTATCTGCCAGGTCAGGATAATACTGTGGAGGTCTTCCTATTCGTCTTGAGTAAAATAAATTCTCCTCGCTGTTATCGTTACCTGCAATCAGAGGAAAATTAAAAATGCTGCTACCTTCTACAAAAAAGGGTCTTAGCTCAGTGAAATAGGTTTCAAATGCGGTAAGATTTACCTGTGATGGGTCAGCATCTACTTCACCGAAATCAGGATTTATGGTAAAATTTAAAGTCAGGTCATTGGTTACAGCTATAGTACCATCCAAACCAGCAGAGAATGCTCCGGTTCTTCCTGTAGCAAAGGGGTCACCTTCAATTCTTGGAGCAGTCATGAGTTTGCTCATAATGTAAGGAGTAATCGTGACTTCTTTTTTGGGTTTTATATTTTTAAGTCCAGTAAGCAATCCATAATGACTTTCAAAACCCGAAGCATCTTTTGCTATGGGTTGCCAGAAATCCTTCTCCTGCTTTCTGAAAATATTACGCACCACCTCCAGGCCCCAGGTCATGTCTGATTTCTTAGCAAACCTCAATTGAGACAACGGAATTCTCATTTCAGCTACCCAACCTTCACTGTCTTTAGAAGTTTTTACATACCAAACCGGGTTCCAGGTATTATCTATATTACCGTTATCATCTGAAAATTTTCCGTCCAGTTTTACACCTGCTGCACTGACTATAAAACCAAAAGCTGTTCTTTTATCAAAATAGCTGTCGATTGAAACGCCGGCCCAATCGCCGTCAATATTATCTCTTCTGGTAAGCCGTTGGACAATTTTATTTGGTTCGGTATCGAAACAGCGAATAGCTACATAAAGATTGTTATTATCATATAATATTTTGAACTCAGTTTTCTGAGAAGGTTTTTTCCCGTTATAAGGATCATATTGTCTAAAATCACCGGCCCAATTGCCTTCTGACCATGCCTTATCATTTAATTTCCCATCAATAACCGGAGCTTTTCCTACAACTCTTTCTGCAACATAAGTTCTTACCTGTTGCTTATCCTGCGCCTTCAACACAAAGGAAATCATCATCAATCCCGTAAACAATGCAGCGAACACTTTATATCTATAACTCATATTTCTTTATAATTTTTTATTAATAAAAAACAAAAGTAGAAAGTCAACCATTTCCCAAAAAGAAATTATCGGCGATCAAGTGCTTTTTGTCGGTGAATAGAGATTAGGCCGGAACACCTCAAAAAACACATTGCCTATGACGAAATATTTAAGTTTTTTTACGGGGAATAATAATTACTTGATATTTATAGAAACTATTTCTCCTTTTCCCAGCCAATTGACTCGCTTACAGAAATACGGCTTAATAAATTTATATTTTAAGTTGATTATGACTTGCAATCAAATCGATAACCATAAAAAATTCAAAAATGTATATACTCTAATAAACCAAGTCGTAAAGATATTTTCATTTGACTGGGAAATTGTGAAACAGAATACCCCGAAAAACAACTTTACAGCTATGACGAGAGAAATCGGATTTTGTTACGGTAAAAAGGGTTTATGAGTCTAAAAAATTTAAACCTGTATCTATTGGTTTTATAACAAAGTGATTTACAACCGTAAATAAATTTGACTTCTTTTTTTCAGAAATCAAATATCAAACAGTCAATTTCACCAATGTAAATTTAAAATCTTTTATTCAGTCTTTTATCTCTGCGTAAGATTATAGCGCTCAGGATGACGAGCATGAAAGTTTTTATAAAAGGTCTCAATTTCTTTAAGATCTTTATCATAATCACCCGTTGGGTAAAAAACAGGTCCGAGGCCGCCCCTTTTATTCTTATAATCGATGTAAGCCATGACAATAGGGATATCTGAACCTGTTGCAATTTGATAGAATCCTTTTCTCCATCTTTCTACCAAAGCCCTGGTTCCTTCAGGAGTTATTACCAGGAAGAAAAAATCGTTATGATTGTACATTTGCTTTATTTGAAGTAAAAGGCTTGTAGTTTTTGAATACTTGACAGGAAATCCTCCCAGCTTTCTTAATAGCCCGCCTAAGGGGCCTACGAAAAATTTCGAATTAATTAAAAATTTTACATCGGTTTCAAGAACCCAAAAAGCCAGTCTCCCATAAATAAAATCCCATATAGAAGTATGTGGTGCAACAATAATAACAGCCTTTTTAATTCCGGAAGGCACTTCACCGCTAATTTCCCAGCCAAGCAATCTGACCAGTATCAACTTTGCAATGTTTTTCATCTCACTTAATCAAAATAAGAACAAAAGACCCAGGTCTTATTTTATCATGACAAATTAAACTTCTCAGGGTATTTAGCTCTCATCCCCCTGTAAAAATCTTCTATTTTTTTTAAGTCTTCTTCGTAATTGCCGGTTGGATAAATAAATCCTCCTAGTACTCCGGTTTTGGTCTTATAATCAAGTGCAGTAAGAAAAATAGGGACATTGGCTTTGAGTGCCACATAGTAAAAACCCTTCTTCCATTGTTTTGACAAGGAGCGAGTTCCCTCGGGTGTGATTGCTAAACGCATCACTTCCTGTTCATCAAACAAAGCCGCCAGCGAATCTACTTTACTTGAAGATTTACTTCTATCGATCGGAATACCACCCAACAACTTTAAAACAGGCCCTAATGGCCAGAAAAATAACTCTTTCTTAATCACAACATTTACCTTTACTCCAACGGAATAGATACATATCATGCCATAGAAATAATCCCAATTGGAAGTATGTGGTGCCTCAACGATAATCATTTTATTGACACCCTGTGGCTTTCCACCTTCAACCTTCCAACCTAACAGGTGAACAAGAAATTTCAAGAATTTTTCCATCGCGCAAAATTAACCATTTTGAATATAATTATTATCTGTTTAGTGGCTTAAGCCAAAATAAAAAAGGCTTCAGAACATCATGCATTCTGAAGCCTTTTAAAACTATTTATAAGGGCTTTTGGGTATTACCAAATGCGAGCTCTATCCTGTGGAGGGATGTAAAGCTTTTCTCCTGGTTTAATATTAAAATCTGTATAAAATACATCCAGATTGAACGGAGGAATATTCACCCTTGCTTCTCCCGGGCTATGAACGTCAGTCTTGAGCTGTTTAGCCAATTGTTGCGGACGAATGCTCTGTCTCCAAACCTGTGCATATGCCATAAAGAATCTCTGGTCAGCGGTAAAGCCGTCAATTGGTTTAGGTGTTTTGCCATCAAGTGAATTAATGAAAGCATCATGTGCAATATTAAGTCCACCCAGGTCTGCGATATTTTCGCCCATAGTAACCTGACCATTTACGTGCAATGAATCGAGGATCGTGTAATCGTCATACAATTTAGCCAGTTTCTCAGTTTTTTCTTTGAAACGTTCAGCATCTTCTTTTGTCCACCAATCATTCATATTTCCATTTTTGTCGTATTTTCTTCCCTGATCATCGAAACCGTGAGTCATTTCATGGCCAATTACAACTCCGATGGCACCATAATTTACTGCATCATCAGCATCTTTATTAAAGAAAGGAGGTTGCAAAATTCCTGCAGGGAATACAATTTCATTATTTGAAGGATTGTAGTATGCATTAACTGTTTGAGGAGTCATACCCCATTCGGTCTTATCAACCGGTTTACCTACTTTATTCAGGTTATATTCAAAAGCAAACTTCGTAGCATTCATCACATTCTGGAAATAGTTATCCGGAACTATGGTTAGTTTGGAATAATCTCTCCATTTATCAGGATAGCCTATCTTGACAGTAATGGCTGCAAGTTTTTCCAGAGCTTTTTCCTTTGTAGGTTCACTCATCCAGTCAAGCTTTTTAATCCTTCCAGCAAAAGCATCGCGAAGATTTTGTACAAGTTTAAGCATGCGTTCCTTTGATGAAGGCGGGAAATATTTCGCCACATACAACTGACCAAGAGCCATTCCCAAACCGCTTGAAGTTGTGCTCAGAACACGTTTCCAACGAGGTCTCATTTCAGGCTGTCCTGACATGATTTTGCCAAAGAAATTAAAATTCTCCTGAACAAAAGGATGACTCAAAAATGGCGCAGCATCGTCGAGAAGTTTCCATTCCAGGTAAGCTTTCCACTGGTTCATTGAAGTTTTCTTCATGATCTTGCTTAAGCCTTCGAAAAAGCGCAGCTGACCTACGTTAATTTCACCAGGATCTTTCAGACCTAAATCAGTAAAATATGCTTTCCAGTTCATAGCTGGAGATATTTTCTGCAATTCTGAAACAGGCATTTTATTATAATTATTTTCAGGAACTCTTTGCTCTAAGCGGGTAAATGATGTTTTTGCAAGTTCCATTTC
This sequence comes from Bacteroidales bacterium, assembly GCA_014860665.1. GTDB lineage: Bacteria > Bacteroidota > Bacteroidia > Bacteroidales > F082 > Sulfidibacterium. Next base: position 29,053 of record JACZJI010000135.1, read on the forward strand.
CATAGCAAGAGCATCTTTAGCCTTTTCAGTTGCTACCTTTTCACTGTTTCCATACAACACAAACATTTTAGCGATGTGGTCTTCATACTCTTTCCTCAACTTCTCAGAAGCAGGATCATTTTTCGTATAGTAATCAACATCGGGTAGTCCCAGCCCACCCTGATAAAGATTGGCGATATCCATGCTGCTGTTTTTATCATCAGCTCCTGCATAGAAATAAAACAAAGGATGAACACCGGAGGTATGCATAAATGCGATTTCTTTCTGAACGCTTTCCATGCTTTTTAAGTTCTGAATAGCATTCATTTCAGCTTCTATGGGCTTTGCTCCTAATGCGTCAATGCGGGCAGTATCCATTCCACTGTTATAAAAATCTCTGATTTTCTGCTTGTTAGTTCCTTCCTGAGCATCTTTAGATTTTGCAATCTCGTCGATCAAATCTTTAAGCTCTTTTTGGTTCTGTTCATATAAAACAGTAAAAGCCCCATACTGGCTGTATTGGGGAGGAACCGGATGATCTTTAATCCAATTTCCGTTTACATATTCAAAAAAGTTGTTCCCCGGCAACACATTCTTATCCATATTAGCTGGATTAATGGCATCATTCATACTCGTCTGCTTTTTTGTTTTTTGAGGCTGGTTGCACGAACTTATTGTCGCCGCCAGAGCCAGCACGCTCACAATTGATAAATATTTTTTCATGTTTTTGGTTTTAAATGGATAGCAAATATAATTAAAAATGAATTCGAAATATGCTTTAAATCAGATATGACAAAGGTCCCACTAGAATTCAATCTCAAGATCCAAAGAGTTTTTCAACTTATTCATTTCGGGATATTTCTCTGCCAAAGATTCAAAACGTGCACTATCCGTGTAGGCTTCGGTTTGATTGCTGGACGCCTGTACTATAGGGCGTAATTCTAACTGATTATTATTCAGTTCATTTTTTAAGAAAGTCAAAAGAGTCGCAACATTCAGGCTGTCTTTTGCAATAATGATATTTGGAACAGTGTATTCGATAACAAACTTTTCTTTGATGACAGGATTACTTTTAGCCATAGTATGCGCAAAACTAGGCGATTGATCTTTAAACTGTTCAACGAATAATTCCCAGCTTTTGTTCAGATCTTCCTGTGAAAACTCAGTAGCGATAACTGGCTCATCACTCTCCTGCTCCTGATTCTGCCTAGCCTTTAATGCTTTAAGACTTCCCTGAATGGAAATATTCCTGATTTTTCGTGAACCATTTGAAGCAGGACTCGGTGAAGCACTTTTTTTAACCGTTGTCCTCAAAGGATTTCCCATGCCTTGTCTAACCCCGGCAAGCTTTTCAACAGGTTTTTCTTCGACATCTTCTTTTATAGAATCAATATCAGACTCTTCCTCCACCTTAGCTGATATTTCATTTTCCTCCGGTTCTTCTGAAACAAGACTCTGTTCTTCCTTTTTCTCTTGTTGGAGTTCTGTTTTTTCTGTCACTGAAGCCGGTTTTGCTACTGCTTTCACGGGTTGTTTTAATACAGGTGCCGGAGCAGCCATTTGATGGTAAACAGGCTTAGTTTCACTGGTTCCTGAACCCTGAGCTTCAGGTATTCCTTGATTTAACGAACACAACTGTGTCAACGCAATTTCTACATGTAAGCGTTTGTTATTGCTGTTTTTATAGCTTAAATCAAACTGGTTACAAGTGTCTAAGGCCTTAAAAAGAAATGTATTGCTGCATCCATCAGACTGTTCCTGATAACGCGTTTTTAATGTATGACTTGTCTCCAATAAAGGAGCAGTTCGTGGATTTTTCATTACCAGAATATTCCTGAGATGGTCTGTAAGCCCGTCCAAGAAATCCTGGCCATCAAAACCGTTCTGAAGAATTTCATCAAAAATCAACAATATTGTAGCAATATCACTTTGCAGTAATGCATCGGTAACTTTAAAGTAATATTCATAATCAAGAATATTCAGATTCTCAATGACATTTCTGTATGTGATCTGCTGTCCGCTGTAACTGACAATCTGGTCAAAAGTTGATAAAGCATCGCGCAAAGCTCCGTCTACTTTCTGAGCAATTACCATTAAAGCCTCTTCATCAGCTTCAATATTTTCACTTTTGGCAACATAAGCAAGGTGTCCGGCGATATCCGAGACATTAATCCTCTTAAAATCAAAAATCTGACACCGTGACAAAATGGTGGGAATGATTTTATGCTTTTCAGTTGTAGCGAGGATAAACTTCGCGTAAGATGGTGGTTCTTCCAGTGTTTTCAAAAATGCATTGAACGCTGCTGACGAAAGCATGTGAACCTCATCAATAATATAAACTTTGTACTTTCCGGCCTGAGGTGGGATGCGCACCTGCTCCACAAGGGCACGAATATCATCAACCGAGTTGTTGGAAGCTGCATCCAGTTCATGAATGTTAAATGAAGCGTTATCGTTAAATGCCCTGCAGGATTCGCATTCATTACAAGGTTCCCCATCTGAAGCGGGGTTCAGACAGTTAATGGTTTTTGCAAGAATTCTGGCGCATGTCGTTTTCCCGACACCCCTCGGACCTGTGAAAAGAAAAGCCTGCGCAAGATGTCCTGTAACGATGGCATTCTTCAATGTCGCGGTAATAGAACCTTGCCCTACAACCTGTAAAAATGTAGAAGGACGATACTTCCGGGCTGAAACGATAAAATTCTCCATGTAAAATTTTTTGAATTTCAAAAATAGGAAATTCAGCCGGAATATTCAGGGAAAATATCGGCTTAAACAACTTCAAAAATAAAATATAGAAATATCCGGGAGCACAGGGGCTATAACCAAAAAAACCCGGACACATAATGTATCCGGGTTGACTTTATCAAACATCTTAAAATCCTACTCGCTTACAACGCTATTGTAGTGTTTGGTAATTTTTGATTTCAAATTACCAGCTTTATTCTTATGGATGATCTCTTTTTTAGCCAATTTGTCAATCATAGAGTATAATTTAGGCAACTGCTCTCCGGCTTCATTCTTGTCGGTCAGCAACCTGAACTTTTTCACTGCATTGCGCATAGTCTTTGCATAGTAACGGTTGCGAACATTTCTTGACTCATTTTGTCTGATTCTTTTGAGTGCTGATTTGTGATTAGCCATAATATTTCTTTATTGTGTTGTATTTACTACTGCATTTTGGGGCTGCAAAATTAAATAAAGTTTTTATATAAACCAGTTTTTGCTGTTTAATTATTAAAATATTCCATCAATTTTATAATTCCCCAACCAGAACGGGCTCTTCACCCATTTCTATTTCCGTTAAACGAACATCATAAAATGAATTCCTTTCCAGTCCCTTTTTCTTGATAATAATCGGTACGTAATGCTCCCCGTAACCTGTTGCATATCCGTTTTCATCAAATTGTTCAATAAGAACACGTTGGGTTTTCCCTAAAAACGACTGACGATACTCCAGTTTCATTTCATCAGAGAGAGTTCTTACCAGTTCTGATCTGTGTGTTTTTTCCCTTTCGGGGATCTGATCCGCCATGCGCTCAGCCCTTGTCTTACTTCTCTTGCTGTATTTGAAGGTATGGATATGTCCAAACCCTATTCTTTTTGCCACATCCAGACTATCCTGAAAATCTTCCAATGTTTCACCCGGAAATCCGACAATAATATCGGTAGTCAGATTAAAATCCGGGTAGGATGCTCTGATCTTAGCCGCCATATCTTCAAATAACCTGGAGGTATACATCCGTCGCATCCGCAATAGAATATCTTCCGAACCGCTTTGCAGACATATGTGCATGTGTGGCGCCAGTTTAGGATTTTGGAAAAGACGGAAGAAACTTTCGGAATATCCATCCGGTTCGATGGAAGAAATCCTCACACGGAAATCTCCCGGAATTTCCAGAATTTGCTCCACCAGTTTCTCAAAATCTGTATCTCCATCCTGATACCGTCCGATATTCACACCTGTCAGGACAACCTCTTTGTATCCAAAATCTACCACTTTCCTGATATTTTCATAAATATCTTTAGCAGAACGGCTGATGGCACGACCTCTTACCCTGGGAATGATACAATAAGTGCAGAAATTATCGCATCCATCCTGAATTTTGATCAGACTGCGTGTATGGAAAGTAGTATCGGCAGCATCATAAGCGAAAACGTCCCTCTCAAAACTGTCTGGGGCAACGACTTCGCCCTGGAAATAAGCATCTACCAATGATAAAATGGAAGATTTATGATCATTATCAACAACAAAATCCACCTTATCACTTTGCTCCAGTTCTTCTTTATAATTGGTAGCCATGCAGCCGGTAACGATTTTCAGAGAAGACGGATGCAACCGGTTCATCTGGTTCATCACCTGTTTTGATTTGTGGTCGCTCTGATTGGTGACAGTGCAGGTATTGACCACATAAACGTCAGCTTTTTCACTGAAATCCACGATCTGGAAATCTTTCTTGGAAAATTCCGAAGCGAGCGCATCTGTTTCGAACAGGTTCAGGCGGCAACCCAGTGTTTTAAAAGCAATCTTTTTCATAGTAATCTTAGCATCAGGCAGCAACAACTTCTTTTACCAGGACACCTTCAGTAGAGAAAGGAGCAGCGCTGTTCACTTTAACTTTAACAAACTGTCCGATCAAACTTTCGTCATCCGATGCAAAACGGACAATGATTTTTCCTTCTGTCAATGCTGAAAGGTAACCTTCTTTTCTGTCTTTTCCACGAACCAAAACCTCCATGGTTTTTCCCTTCAGTCCTTTATTGTATTCCAGTGAGTGCTTCATAAGCTCTTCGGTGAGCATATGATAGCGTTTCTTTTTTTCTTCTTTGGGAATATCATCAGCCCAACGGGAGCTGGCAGCACCAGGTCGTGGAGAATACTGAGCGATATAAGCCATATTGTATTTGAATTCTTCCATGGCCTTTCGCGTGTTCTCAATCTGGACTTCCGTTTCACCTGTAAATCCGACAATGATATCAGTAAACAAGGTAGCTTCCGGTATCAATCGGCGGATGGTTTGAACGATGGCACGATATTTTTCCACGCTGTGTTTCCTGTTCATACGTACCAGCACCTCGTCGTCGCCAGACTGTATTGGCAAATGAATTTGCTTTGCAAGGCAGGAATACTGTGAAATCACTTCAATTACTTCATCTTTCATATCCCTTGGGTGCGGCGAAGTAAAATAAACCCAGAACTTCTTTTCCGACTGATTTCCATATTCGCCAATCATCCTTAAAAGTTCGGCAAAGGAAACTTCCTCACCTTTCTTGTCCAGACCGTACGAGTTCACATTCTGACCTAACAATGTGATGGATTTGAAACCTTTTTCAACCAGATCTTTCAATTCAGCCATGATTTCATCGGAAGGACGCGAAACCTCCCGTCCACGGGTGTAAGGCACTGCACAAAATGAACAAAACTTGTTGCAACCATTCTGGATCGGGATGAAAGCCTCAAAACCGGAACTGTATTTCGGTACAATGTGCCAGAAAGTTTCGATATCTTTTTCTGGATGCAAAATGCTTTTATCGGAAGGATGGCTCACTCCTGCCAATTTGAAAGCGGCTTCATTTCTGGACTTAATTACGGGTTTTTCCATTTCTTCCAGTCCTTTATCCAGACTTTGAATTCCGGCCGGAGTCACAATCCCGTATTGCTGGATCATTTCCGGAAATTCCGGAAGTTCGCTCATCGGGAACACCAAGTCAAATTGTTTCAGGAATTTTTCTCTGTCAGCAGGCAAAACACACCCCGTAACAAATGTGAGCAGGTTTTTCTTTTTCCGCCACCTGTCCCACTTCTGCATTTTTGAATACACCTTGTCGATGCCTTTCTGACGGACAGAACAAGCAATCACTCCTAAAAGATTTGCCTCTTCCTCGTAATCCGTAGGTTCAAAACCCAGCCGTTCCAACACGCGCTGAACCCTTTCCCCATCGGAAATATTCATCTGACATCCCAGTTGTACTATATGATATTTCATCTTTAAGATTTCCCTGATTAAAAATACACTTCAGCATGCAAATGATCCTGAGGAATACCTTTTGCTTCCAGCAAGTCCATGGCATCCCTTATCATTTCAAAATTTCCACACAAATAACAATGTGTCTTCGGGTCAAAAGTATGTTGACGAATGTAGTCTGTCACTCTTCCATGAAAATTTCCTATTTCATCGCGACTAATACAGGAAATATAACGTTCAGCATCATAATCTTTTTTCTCGTATGTTTCCTCGTTGTAGCGAACACCATGTAAAACGGTATAATTCAACCCCTTTATACTTCTCACCATGCTATGAAAAGGTGATATTCCGGTGCCGCTTGCTATAAATAAAAAAGGATTATTATTTGACAGAAACTCTTCGTCAATTGTAAAAAATCCCAATGGCCCCTGAATTTCCACTTCATCCCCAGGAGCCAGCTTTTTCAACTTTTTCGAAACCAATCCATCATCTACTTCTTTTACCAATACTTCCAGCATTTCATCATCCACCCCACTATAAATTGAATACTCGCGATGATGAATATCTTCAGCTTTTCCCAATAAGATGTGTTGACCTGGTTCAAAAACCATATTCTTTCTCTCTATTCCAAGCACAAAAGTAGACTCTGTCAGCTCCCGCACACTCAACACTTTATGATAATTATTATTCATTCTTAGAATGCTTAATTTGTTTTATAGATCTATTTCGTGCAGGTTAAATTTCGGGTTGGCAAAAATAGTCAATTTTTATTTTCTAAATGAATTTCAGGTTTTTTACCTGATTCTGCTGATTAAAACAGACTCACAAATCGTGATAGACTAAATAAATTAAGCCCGCCTCAATTAGAGGCGGGCTTAGCAAATTATTAAAACTCTTTTTTAATGTTCTTAGTGTGGTTGATAAATCAACGATGCATCTCTGTATCCCGGGCTGTCAAGATACCAATCGGGGTAAAGTGTTCCGTTACTTTCAGCCCAATCGGAAAAGTGCAGGTAAGCACCAAGAATATCCTGTTTTTCAATCGGGTATTGGAAAGTCTGTGGAATGTTGATAGCCCATGGCAAGTTTTTAGCTGTCTTATAATAACTTCCTGTTGCCGGATCACTTGCATCATCCCCTGTTCCAAGGAGCGTCTTGTCTGCCAGATCAGTTGGCGGATTATTGGGAAGGTGAACCTCAACACCTCTGTTTTGATTCACAATAATAAACGGATTAAAGTTTCCAATATCCATCTTATTATAAGTTACAGCTCCACCAGGAGCAAAACTACCGTTGCTATAGAAAGTCATATGTACGACTATAGTATCCGGAGTTATAAAAGGAGAAGCCATTTCAGTATTTACGCCAATTCCGGGACCAACATAATGCATCAAACGATAAGCATCGTCAAACACAATTACTGTTGCTTTTGACTGCCCGGCTTCAAGTCCGTTAGAAGCCAAATGGATGTACGTATTAGAAGCCAGATCAGAGCCCGTTACGCTGATAATCTGATTAGGTGAAACGTTTGGCAACTGAAATCCGAAACCGTTGTGGTAAGAAGCTCCAAATGCATGCAGAATAAAAGTGGCAGTGATGGACTGTACATTATTCTGATCATCCATAGTGGTTGCAAAATCATAATCAACTACAACATCATTAAAGTCATAATCTCCCATGTAAGGCCACAAGTCTTCAAATGCCAATGAACCATTATAGTTGGAGGTAGTCGTACCACCGCCTGAAGGAGGAGGAGGAGGAGTTGTTCCACCGCCACCGCCAGGATTACTGGTAGTATCACAAAGTGCGATATTTCCTTTACTGGTTCCGCTTACTATTGTAAAGTCACCATATTTCTGGCCTACAGTAGGATCCTGATCGCATGATGTATTAATGGTTGCATTTTTTGAATCGTTTTCATAAATATAGAGGGTTTTATCAAGTGCACCGTCGCATGCAGAACCATTAAATGAAAACTCGTCTCCACTGTTTAATTTTCCACAGTATACTTGAGCATCATGAGATTTCCCTTTCACAGTCACTTCAGTTGTCCCGCTTCCATCATAACGAAGCGTCAAAGAATAAAGCTGGGTATCACAACCGCATGTTCCTGAAGTTGGATTTTCGCACAAATGCAGCCCGCCACTGCTTGTTCCGTCCGTTATAGTGAAATCTCCATATACATCACCTTTATAAATCACAACGGAACAGGTTGTATGAACAGTAGTATTCTTATTGCCGTTAACGTAGAAATCAACATTGGAGTCAAGTTTTCCATTTTCCCCGGTTCCGTTTATTGTAATAGAACCATTCGAATCAACGGTACCCTGATAATAAACATGCCCTGAATCTTCTCCTTTGACAATAATTTGTGCGGAGGAATTTCCTGTATATTTTACCGACAATGAGTTAAGGGCGTCCTTACATCCGCAGGTGGCTGTCGATGGACAAGTGAGATAGCCTTTATTCGCCCCCTCATCAAAATTAGTATTGATTAACTCAGCAAGATCCTGGATGTCGGAAATAGAATAACCGTTTAATCCACCTCCACCAAGTGCGGTGTTGGCAATAGTAAGAAAATCATTAACCGACATTCCATCAAAAGAAGTACCTGTTCCGGTCCAAACCAAATCACCCAGTTTAATTGAATTAGTTCCAATATAACCTGCTTGTGCAAATGCTACATTAATTTCAGCTGCTACAATTTGCCCGGCCCAGTTACCACCAATTTCGTCCGCTTTTTTACCATGCTCTCTGGCTGGATCTGTATAATCTTTTGTTAAAACCACAGAACCACCGCCTCCGGGAAGAAAATTCCTTACTGCATCCGGTGAAGTCAGTTTTATGGTATAGTGATTAGGGTCTCCCACAACAAGACCATTGGGGAAGGCATCATTAAAATGTGCATTCAGAATAGTTCCCGGATTATTTCCATGGGCATCTGAACTCCATCCACCCTGGCTGTATGACATTTCACCTGACAAATCACAAGGTGAAGCTTTTGAGTCTTTGAAACTATTGTAGTTAAACGATAATTGTCCGTCCACACCAGCCAACACTGACTTAAATTTATCGCCGGAGCCATACACCAGCTTCAGCATGTTGGAAGCAGAAGGAATTGTAATGTCAGCAGTTACCTGACCTGAAGAATTCGGGAAACCGGCATAATACAATTCACTATTATCGTAAGAATAAATCTTCAATATCTTGTTAGGGGCCCATGAGGGCACCGTAACGTTTATGGTAACATTTTTAGTAGTTTGCCAGTTAAATGAAGGGCTAACTACCAAATCCCTGAAGTTAGTCACTGTTGATTGCGCAGGCGCAGGCAATTTGTTACACCCTGCCAATGCAAAAAAAGCCAACAGAAAAAAAGCGCTTATGAGTTTTAATAATCTGCTTTTCATATTATTCGTATTTATAATTTCATATTTAGAGATTTTCAATAAAATTAATTCCTTTTTTCAATAGTGATAACAACTTTGAGCACTGATTAATCAACACCCTAATGTTATCACCTATTTACGGGACAAAAAACCGTGCCATAAAATTCAATTTCACTATACCATTGAAAACAAACTATTTACGAAATAAATTATATTTTCTTTATTTCTAATAATTCCCAAATCGGGAACCAGAATTCCCCAAAAGAGAAGCATGAAAATCAGATGCATAAGAACGAAAATCATTTTGCAGTGCAACAAAAAAATCTATCTGTTTAACTTTTGAATTGAACAGGTACTCCGGATTAATAAGATACTACAAAGGAATCCGAAGCTTGTTGTAAATAAAATGCAACAGCCATGCAGGGCCTACCAACAAAAATTGCAAATCTTTAAAAAAAGATGGTTTTGCTCCCTCAATGGCATGGCCAATAAACTGTCCGATCCAGGCAACCACAAAAATGATAACGGAAAATAACCACAAAGGCATGAAACCTGCCCCGGCAATCAATGCATTTCCC
>JACZJI010000136.1 GCA_014860665.1 Bacteroidales bacterium
TAGCCCCGTCAAGGCTAAAATGAACTCCGCTTCGCTCCGGCCTTGACAGTTCTCTTTTATTAAACAAAAACAAGCTTTTGAAAGAGAAAAAGAAAAAATTTTAGCATTTTGTTTGTTTTTCAACATAGAAGTTCATAAAGTGCGCTAAAGTGCCTAAAGTGGGAGAATCCCTGCATGCTGGTTCGGGTTTGTAAGCCGAATCTACAGTTTCGCCGCTCTCGAAAATGTTCCGAAGAGCCGCTTGTGAGCTTGATATTTAATGTCACAAGTCATTGAATGCGACCGATCGGGACGGGCGTTGCGACAGCGCGGGGAGCCTGTATTGTGCACAGTTATTTTTCTTTTTTTTCTTTTCGTAATTCTCTTATTAAGGGTTCATAAATACGAAATGCAGTAACAGTATTCATACATAATGACTTAAATCTATTTTTTAGAGTATCTTCTATTTTTTCGTAATCGTAATCTCCATCATAGTCATTAGTTAGTTGCTTTAGTTTTTCTAATGTTTTATTTTTTCTTTCAATCGACAACTTTTCCAATTCGTCAAGCTTTGTAATTGAGAATTCATGAGCAAATTCATTTCTAATATTATTAATGCATCGACAGCTAGAAAATATTTGTTTAGGTAGTATTCGAAATGAGTCCAGCAGGTTTATTTTCATACTCGTCGAAGTCTTAGATATTCCCAAATACTTATCAAAGTCTGGAAATAAGATTTCAATCAATTTGTTTATATGAAATTCAACAAATAATGCAAAATAAATAACTGCATTTCTATCTTCTTCATAATTATTAAAATTCTCAACATGTTTTGGGACTTCTTTATTCCATATTCCAAGTATTTCTTGTTGATATTCTCCATTCCAATCTTTAATTATTGAATGGTCATCATGGTCTTTAAAAAATGATTTCATTATGATATTTTTAATTGACACAACGGTTTCGGCTATGAGCAGTGCGGGTTTTGGAAATTTTCACTGCGTAACTACCGGTTTGCTTTTTTATTGATTTCATTTTGTATTTAACTGTTTCAGCCCGCATTGCTTATGAGCCCGTGTTGGCATTTCGTGCTTTTTATTTCTCTTTGTTTTCTGTATAAATCTCTGGGTACAATTCAGTTATTAATTCGTCAAGTTCAAAATCTTGGTGTGGCATTTCTGAATAGTAATTATGCAACTTCCTTGAGAATGAACCTTTGGTGTCTTCTTGTTCTACCAAATTCCACGTATTGTAATATTTAAACGCTGATTCGATGTACTCCCAATATTCCGTATGATACTGAATTGCTATATTGGCCAATTGAACCCACTTCTTTTTCTTATATTTATATCCTATCAGTTCTTGTTTTTTAGCAGATTCAATTATGAAAATTATTTCAGAATGTTTAAAAACTTGAGATGTCAGACTCCTATTATTAAGTCGGTTGCAAGTTTCAAAAAGAAATACTTTCTCTGGGTCAGATAAAAAGCCCCTTATTATTTCTCTATCGTTTGAATTTAGCTCATAGTCAAACTCCATCAAGTTTATTAAAAGAAAATCCTTTTCGCTCTCTTTAAGGTTCTTGTTTTCAATTATTGTCTGTAAGACAGTAATATCGTTTTGAGTTTTCTCATTAATATCTTTTTCAGTTTTCTTGCAGGTGATTAGAAAATTAAGAAACTGAAAATCTTCACTTCTGGCTGATTTAAACCATTTAATTATAGGTGTTTTTCTTGATTTTAGGGCAAGTTTTGAATTAAAGATATTTAATTCAAAATGATTGAGTTCATCAATTTGGTTTTTCACATTATTAAAGCTTAAATATTTCTTCTTCCGTAATTTCCGGATTTCATTTATGATATTTTCAGCTTTTTTATTGGCTTTTTGTAACCTTAATTCTTCAAGTCTTTTTCTTTCAAATTCCTGAATTTCTTCATCTCTTATTTTTTGTTTCTTCTCTGTCTTGGTCTTGTTATCTCCAAAATTGTAGTAATAGGCTTGTAATGAAAAACTATCAAACTTTAACTCTGAAAGGGATACGGATTTTTTTATCCATTTTGTAAGTAAATGGTTATCATCAGTCAAAAATGGAAACTTGTATTCACACTCAAGTTTAAATGATTTAGAGTTTTCATCAAGTTTGAAGAAGTTTTCGTGCTTAGTTAAATATTTAATGTCTCTTTCAAGTGTACCTTGATTGTGAATGTCGAAATCATCAAGTATCCAAATCAGATACATTTTATGCTTCTTGTAGAATTCATAGCGACTAAGAATATAGCCAAGAGAAAGGTCAGAAAGTTGAATTTCGAATACGAGTTCTTTGTCCCTGAATTTACAATAAACATCAGGGCGTCTTTTCTCGTCTCCACGAATGATAAACTTATTGTCAATTGATATTGTCGAAGTATCTACCCCATCAACATCTTTAAGCAGTTTTCCAATTTTATTTTTTAATTCAATGTGTCGTTCACTTTCTTTCGCTATTAAAATCCTATTAAAAATATCCTGTTCCTTTGGAGTGAGATCCCCATCAGATAACATACAATAAGAGTGTCCTGGTTTATGTTTGAAGTGAAGCCTATTAAATTTACTATCTGAAACTATTAATTCTTGCTCACATTCAAGGCATGAAAGATTTATTTCCTTCGAATGATACTGTCTTCTTACTTCAAATGGGTCATTAGATTTTTTAAATACTTCATCCGCGTCAAGAATTTCCCCTGAAGATTTATCAAATGCAATTTTTATAGACCTTTCATATCGACTCATTATTGTTGTTTTTAGTCTTTCAGCATGAATGCCAACGTATGTATATAAAACAATTGCTGTTATATCTCTTATAGCGAAACTCACGCTAACTAATTGATATTATTCTATTTATTTTCTAAAATCACATCTAAAAAGCCCTTGTTTTTTGCAAGAAACGATACATGTAACGGAAACTGAAGGGCATAATCAGGCATTTCCAAAGGTTTTTACGCCACGAATTTAGAAATTTTACCGGGAAATTGTTCCAGTCCACTGCATTTTTATGGGTTTCACTCCGGTTTCGCCTGCCCGGGCTTATGCTCGTTTAGGCAAAGCTTCCCCAACAAAAAGTGAAGCTTGGGGAGTTTGCCCCACGCTTCCCTGACGAAAAGTGAAGGCTGGGGAGTTTGCCCCACGCTTCCCTGACGAAAAGTGAAGGCTGGGGAGTTTGCCCCACGCTTCGCTGGCAAAAAGTGAAGGCTGGGGAGTTTGCCCCACGCTTCCCTGACGAAAAGTGAAGGCTGGGGAGTTTGCCCCACGCTTCGCTGGCAAAAAGTGAAGGTTGGGGAGTTTGCCCCACGCTTCCCTGACGAAAAGTGAAGGTTGGGGAGTTTGCCCAATGCTTCGCTGGCAAAAAGTGGAGCTTGGGGAGTTTGCCCCACGCTTCGCTGGCAAAAAGTGAAGGCTGGGGAGTTTGCCCCACGCTTCGCTGACGAAAAGTGAGGGTTGGGGAGTTTGCCCCACGCTTCGCTGGCAAAAAGTGGAGCCGTAACCGTTTGGTTAAAGCTTCGTGCCCTGTCTTTCATCTTTCCTTCCAGCCCGTGCCAGTGCTGGGGGACGCCTGTGCCGGGTATTTTCGGAGTCACACGTCACCCCGTCACACGTCACCTTTTGCTGTAGTTTGTCTCTGCTGCAAAGCACTCTTTTGAACTCCACGAAAGGAAAGATTCAGGGTATTACGCACAGTTTTTATCTCATGTTGCGGTGGTTATATCGGTTTACTTCCCTACTTTTGTTGTGAAAATAGTTTCATTTTTCATGGAGCTAAAGGATTGGAAATTATGGCTATCTTAATTGAGAATATCAAAAAACTGGTTCAAACCGAATCGAAACCAAAACTTTGTGTGCGTGGTAAGGAAATGGCTGTGGTGGAATCCATTGATGATGCCTGGCTGTATATTCGCGACGGTAAAATTGAAGATTTTGGTGAGATGTCGGACCTGAACCGGGCATTACTGGTTTCAAAAAATAAAGCTGTTGAAATCATGGATGCCAAAGGCAAAATGGTGTTTCCGTCTTTTGTCGATTCACATACTCATTTGGTTTACCCGGCTTCCCGCGAAATAGAATACATCGATAAGATCAAAGGACTTTCCTACGAGGAAATTGCCCGCCGTGGTGGTGGAATTCTGAATACAGCACGCAGGATGAAGGAAATTTCCGAAGAAGAATTGTATGCACTTTCGATGGATCGGCTGAAAGAGATCATGCAGTACGGAACGGGTGCAGTCGAAATCAAAAGCGGCTATGGCCTGAGTTTGGAAAGCGAATTAAAGATGCTTCGGGTTATAAAAAGGCTCAAAGAAAATTCGCCACTTACGATTCGTGCTACTTTTCTGGCGGCACATGCCGTTCCTGATGAATACAAAGGCAGACAAGGCGCTTATGTTGATTTGATCATTAATGAAATGCTTCCCAAAGTCGCCGAAGAAAAACTGGCCGACTTTGTGGATGTTTTCTGCGACCGGGGATTTTTCACACCGGATGAAACCCGCAGGATTTTGGAAGCAGGACAGAAATTCGGATTGCGGGGAAAAATTCATGCCAACGAATTGTATTATTCAGGAGGCGTTCAAGCTGGTGTGGAATTTAATGCACTTTCGGTCGACCATCTGGAGTTTGTTGGTGATGATGAAATATCAGCTTTGCTAAACTCGGAAACCATGCCTACTGTGCTACCTGGCGCTGCGTTTTTCCTGGGAATGAAATATGCTCCTGCCCGTGCAATGATTGATGCCGGATTACCGCTTGCCATGGCCAGTGATTTTAATCCGGGTTCTTCACCTTCCGGCAACATGCAGTTCATTCTGTCTATGGCCAGCATTGCTTACCGGTTATTACCCGAAGAAGGTATCAACGCTACTACATTGAACACAGCTTACGCTATGGGTTTAAGCCGGGAGCTGGGAAGTATAGCACGTGGCAAAAGAGCCAATGTTTTTATCACTAAAGAAATACCGACCATAGAATTCATGCCTTACGCTTACGGAAGCAACAAGGTGGAAACCGTCATATTGAATGGAAAAAAGATCGATTTTTAAAATATTAATCTCAAAAACAGTTTTCTCGTTATGAAGCAAATCATAGAATGCGTGCCCAATTTCAGCGAAGGCCGCGACATGGCAGTCATTAAACAGATTACGGATGAAATAGAAAAAGTGGAAGGCGTTAAGCTGCTGGATGTCGATCCGGGTGCTGCCACCAACCGCACGGTGGTGACTTTCGTAGGAGAACCGGAGGTTGTGATTGAAGCTGCTTTTCGTGCCATCGACAAAGCCCGTGAAGTGATCGACATGCGCCATCACAAAGGCGAGCATCCCCGTTTTGGTGCCACAGACGTTTGTCCGTTGGTGCCGGTTTCGAACATCACGATGGAAGAAACGGTGGTGTATGCCCGTAAGCTGGCTGAACGTGTAGGAAAAGAGCTGGGCGTTCCTGTGTATTGCTATGAAAATGCAGCCTTCAAACCGGAAAGAAAAAATCTGGCTAATTGCCGATCGGGAGAATATGAGGGACTGGCTGAAAAATTTGCCAATCCCGACTGGAAACCGGATTTCGGCCCTGCTGAATTCAATGATCAGGTTGCCGGAAGCGGCGCTACCGCCGTGGGAGCACGCGATTTTCTGGTTGCTTACAACGTGAACCTGAATACAACTTCCACGCGACGTGCCAACGCCATTGCTTTTGATATTCGCGAACGTGGCCGTACCTTGCGGGAAGGTGACCCGGTTACAGGGAAAATTGTAAAAGACGAAAAAGGAAATCCTGTGATGATCCCGGGTTCTCTGAAGGCTACCAAAGCCATCGGCTGGTACATTGAAGAATACGGCATTGCACAGATCTCCATAAACCTGACGAATATCAATATCACACCCGTTCATGTGGCGTTTGATGAAGTTTGTAAAAAAGCTGCTGAGCGTGGAATCAGGGTTACGGGTTCCGAACTGGTGGGGCTTATTCCTTTGAAAGCCATGCTGGATGCCGGGCGTTATTTCCTCAAAAAACAACAGCGTTCCCTGGGGGTGGATCAGGATGAACTGCTGAAGATAGCTATCAAATCATTAGGCCTTGATGATCTGAAACCGTTTAATCCCAAAGAAAAGATTATTGAATTCCTGCTGGAAGAACCCGGCAAGAAGCTGGTGGATATGAACCTGACGGCTTTTGCTAACGAAACAGCATCCGAGTCTCCGGCTCCGGGTGGGGGCTCCATTGCAGCCTATGTAGGTGCATTGGGCGTTTCACTGGGCACGATGGTGGCCAATCTTTCATCACACAAAAGAGGATGGGACGACCGCTGGGAAGAGTTCTCTGATGTTGCCGTAAAAGGACAAGGCCTTAAAGATGAACTGTTGCGTTTGGTAGATGAAGATACCAAAGCCTTTAACAGGATTATGGATGCTTTTGGATTGCCCAAAAAGACTGAAGAGGAAAAGAAATTTCGTCAGCATGAAATCGAAGAAGCTTCCAAACATGCTATGGACATCCCATTTGCAGTGATGGAAAAGTCGTATGAGTCGATGGCCGTAATGCGTGCTATGGCTGAGAATGGGAATCCAAATTCTGTTTCTGATGCGGGAGTAGGAGCGTTGTGTGCTTTGGCTGCCGTAGAAGGTGCTTTTCTGAATGTGAAGATCAATGCAAGTGGAATTCATGATCAGCAGTTTAAAGAGGATTTGCTGAAAAGAGGAAATGAAATTCTGGAGAAATCAAGATACTGTCAACGTGTAATTTTGGAAACAGTCGAACAAAAAATCCAGTCTTTAGGCTAATTTTTTGCGAAAAGGATTTTTTGTTAATTTAAGCCAGTTAAATTTGCACCCTCAAAAAAGGAAGAATTATGCTGACGACTTTTCTATTGTATTTCACTTCGTTTTTTACCCTGATGAACCCGCTGGGCGCGGTACCTGCGTTTCTGGGACTCACCGACGGTATGACCCGTAAAGAGCAGAAAGCCACGGCCCGCCGGGGGATGATGACAGCGTTTCTGATCCTCATCCTGTTTGCTTTCCTTGGAAAATATGTGTTTGAATTTTTTAATATCTCCATCGCCGGACTGAAAGTGGTGGGAAGCGTAATCTTTTTCATCATGGGTTACGACATGCTGAATTCTAAGGTCGGGCGTATGAAAACGACCAGCGGAAGTGATGAAGAATACTCGGATGAGATCGTGGGCGATGTGGCTATTACGCCGCTGGGTATCCCGTTGATCGCCGGCCCGGGCTCCATTACCAACGCCATGGTGCTGATGGGCGAAAGCCCTTCCTGGGTTGACAAGGGACTGGTGATCCTTTCCATCCTGGTGGTTTCTATCCTGGGACTGATCATTTTGAGGAGCTCATCGGCGATCTTAAAGATCCTGGGTAAGCAGGGTACTAAGATCATGACCAAGCTGATGGGGTTGATTTTGATGATCATAGCAGTAGAGTTTTTCTTTTCCGGAGTAACTCCCTTTGTAAAAGCGATGTTACATTAAGTTTTTGGAGAAATAAAAATTTTGGAAGTAATTTGGTTTTTCCATACAAAACGTTTCAAATCAAAAAGATATAAGATTAACTTAATTCTTCGAAAAAAAATAGTAAAAATTAGGATAATAACGTAGGAGTTTGTATTTTTGCCGACCTAAATTTTTAAAAGCAATTCACGATGGCTAAGAAAAGTAAAGACGCGCGAGTTCAGGTTATTCTGGAGTGCACAGAACACAAAAAGAGTGGCTTACCGGGAACATCAAGGTATATTACTACCAAAAACAAAAAAAATACCCCTGACCGCTTGGAGTTGAAAAAATACAACCCCGTTTTGAAAAAAATGACTATTCACAGAGAAATAAAATAATTGAACCATGGCTAAGAAAACAGTTGCATCATTACAATCTGCAGGAAAAGACTTTGCAAAAGTGATCAGGATGGTAAAAAATCCTGCCAGCAAAGCTTATACTTTTAAAGAAGAAATTATTCCTACTGAGCAGGTAAAAGATTATTTTGAAAAAAAATAAACCTGATTCTTCAGGTAAACTTCTAAAAAGCTTTTTCCTGAACTGGAAGAGGCTTTTTTTGTTTTTGATACTTGTTGATCTTTCAGTTACAATTAAATAATCACAACAATCATGGGCCTGTTCTCATTTTTATCTAACAAGCAGCAAAAAGATGACCTTGATAAGGGACTTGAAAAAACACGGCAAAGTGTTTTTGCTAAAATCTCTAAAGTAGTTGCCGGAAAATCTAAAGTTGATGATGACGTTCTGGATAACCTGGAGGAGGTTCTGGTTACTTCCGATGTAGGCGTTGATACGACTTTAAAGATTATTGAACGCATCGAAAAGAGGGTGGCCCGTGATAAATATCTTGGCGCTGATGAACTAAACCAGATTCTGAAAGAAGAAATTGCAGGCCTTTTACAAGAAAACAATAGCGGCGACGGGGTGGACTTTGAACTCCCAAAAGACAAAAAACCGTATGTCATTTTGGTAGTTGGGGTTAACGGTGTGGGAAAAACAACTACCATCGGAAAGCTGGCTTATAATTTTAAAAGAGTCAACAAAAAAGTGATTCTGGGCGCTGCCGATACTTTTCGCGCTGCAGCGGTCGATCAACTGACTATCTGGTCGGAACGTGTGGGTGTCCCCATTGTGAAACAACAAATGGGTTCTGATCCTGCTTCTGTTGCTTATGATACTGTGAAATCGGCTATTTCACAAGATGCCGATGTAGCCATCATCGATACCGCGGGTCGGCTTCATAATAAAGTGAACCTGATGAATGAGCTTACAAAAATCAAAAGGGTTATGCAAAAGCTCATTCCAGATGCTCCGCATGAAGTTTTGCTGATATTGGATGCTTCTACCGGCCAAAATGCTATTGAACAGGCAAAACAATTCATGACCGCTACTCAAGTGAATGCTATGGCTTTAACAAAGCTTGACGGAACTGCTAAAGGTGGTGTCGTTATAGGTATTTCAGATACCTTTAAAATTCCTGTAAAATACATCGGCGTGGGTGAAAAAATGGAAGATCTTCAGGTTTTCAATCGCAAAGAATTTGTAGAGACGCTGTTCTCATAATTTTTCGCTCATTTTTATGAAAAAGCAAAGGGTCAATGTGGTAACGCTGGGTTGTTCTAAGAACCTGGTAGATTCGGAAGCTTTGATGCGGCAACTGGACCACAAATACCAGATCTTTCACGATTCAGATCTCCCTTCAGATATTGTAGTAATTAACACCTGTGGATTTATTCAGGACGCTAAAGAAGAGTCCGTAGATATGATTTTGTCTGCCATCGAGGCAAAGAAAGCCGGGAATCTGAAGAAGATTGTAGTGACCGGATGCTTATCTCAGCGATACAAAAAGGAACTTAAAGATGAGATGGGAGAGGTGGATGCCTTTTTCGGGGTGAATGACCTGCCGGAAATCCTTAAAACGCTGGAAGTCGATTTCAAAAATGAACTGATTGGTGAACGCTTGCTAACGACTCCGTCACATTACGCTTATCTTAAAGTATCCGAAGGTTGCGACCGCAAATGTTCTTTCTGTGCTATTCCATTGATCAGAGGAAAGCATATTTCCAAACCTTTTGAGGAAGTTGTTGTGGAAGCTGAAAAGCTGGCTGCAAAAGGAGTGAAGGAGATTCTGCTCATCGCACAGGATTTGACTTATTATGGATTGGATTTATATGGAAAACGCCGTATTGCTGAGTTGGTTCAGAGAATTTCAGAAATTCAGGGGATAGAATGGATTCGACTTCATTATGCCTATCCGGCAGGTTTCCCGGAAGATTTGATTACATTATTAAAAGAAAATCCGAAAGTTTGTAATTATCTGGATATTCCGTTACAACATATCAGCAGTCGGATTTTGAAATCCATGAAACGAGGTCTGGATGGTCAAGGTACCAAGAAGCTTGTTCATTCTCTTCGTGAGCAAATCCCTGGTTTGGCTTTGCGATCTACGTTTATTGTAGGATATCCGGGAGAAACTGAAGAAGAATTTCAGGAGTTGCTTGATTTTGTCAAGGAAACACGATTCGAGAGGTTGGGTGTTTTTCAATATTCACCTGAAGAAGATACATCTGCATTTGACTTGAAAGATAATATCCCGGCAAAGGTGAAACAAGATCGGGAGGACAGGTTGATGGAACTTCAGCAGGAGATTTCACTGGAATTGAACAAGGAAAAGGAAGGTGGAATTTTTAAAGTAGTCATTGATAAAAAAGAAGATGAGTTTTATATAGGACGTACAGAGTTTGATTCTCCTGAAGTGGATAACGAAGTGCTAATCCCAATAGGAGATCACGAACTGAAACCTGGAAATTTTTACGATGTAAAGATCACAAAATCGGATTACTATGATCTTTACGGTAGCCTGTTCCCGAAAAGGTAACTTTCTGACAAGTTTGTGCTCAAGCCTTTCAAAATATATTCCGATAACGTATAGCAAAGTCTGTATTGCTTTCCGAAATCATAAAAAATAGATACTCCCATTTCTGCCTGAAATTTTATAATTTTTTACAATACCATTAAAACCAATAGATTGTTAAAATTGGCACTGGCATTGCAAAGTAAAAGTGCAGCAACAAAGTAAACAGTTAATAATAGGTTTTGGTTGAGCAGGTCGAATGGAGAATCCGTTCGACCTGATTCCTTTTATACCGAATCATTTTCTCTTTCCATAGAATCTTTTTCATAGGTTATAGTTCCGGGAGTTTTATTGTTCGCAGTAAAATGTACTGGATTCAGTGCTTTAACGCACGTTTAACAAACGTTTGCAAAAATTTCATAACTACCTTCAGTTTGTTTTATCATGAAAGGAAGAATCAGTAATTTTGTCCAAAATATTTTATGATGAATATCATTGAAAAGATTATTGCAGCTCATTCAGGCAAAGCGTTGGTCCAACCCGGAGATATAGTAAATATCGAGATTGATGCACGGAGTGCCCGTGATTTCGGTGGTCCAAATGTGGTAAAGCACATAGAAGATTTGGGATTGTCTATTGATGATCCGTCGAAAACTTTTTTCACATTTGATACCAATCCCACCGGAAGCGATCAGAAGTACGCTGCCAGCCAGCAGGTATTACGGCTTTTTGCAAGAAAACGCGGTATTAAGGTCTTTGATATTGATAATGGTATCGGTACGCACACTTTCATTCGTGAAGGGCTTGTTTGGCCGGGTTCGACAGCTGTTACCACCGATTCGCATGCCAATATTCTGGGAGCGATCGGTGCTTTTGGCCAGGGTATGGGTGATAAAGATATCGCAGCTGCATTTCATCAGGGAAAAGTCTGGTTTAAGGTTCCTCAATCGGCAAAAATTACTTTTACCGGTGAATTTTCCCCTAACGTAACCGCGAAAGATGTTGTTTTGAACTTATTGAATCGGTTTGGTGCTAATTCATTGCTGGGATATTCTGTGGAATTTTATGGCGAAGCTATTGAAAAACTTACCTTGGATCAGCGGATTACCATTGCTTCTATGGGAACAGAAATGGGGGTTATTATTCTTCTTTTTCCTCCCAATGATGATATTATGAAATATTGCGAAGAACGGACAGGAAGGAAGCTTGAGAAGATTTCTGCGGATACTGATGCAGTGTATGACAAAGAATTTACGATAAATGCTGCCGATTTTATTCCGATGGTCAGTAGGCCTGGGAAACCTCATGATACGGTTGATATAAATCTGGAGAAAAGGGTAAAAATAGATTCTGCTTTTGTGGGAAGTTGCACTAATGGCCGGATGGAAGATATGCGCACTGTGGCACGGATTCTTAAAAACAGAAAGGTTGCACCTGGTGTTGTTTTTAAAATTGTTCCAACGACTGATGTTATATGGAAACAATGTTTGGATGAAGGTCTTATTGAAATATTCAAAAATGCAGGAGCTTTGGTCTCGAATGCCGGTTGTGCAGGATGTGCCGCCGGGCAGGTAGGACAAAACGGCCCTGGAGAGGTTACTATCAGTTCGGGAAACAGGAACTTCCCCGGGAAACAGGGGAAAGGACTTGTCTATCTGGCTTCACCTGCATCTGTGACTGCTTCAGCAGTAGCCGGTTATATTACCACGGAAGATGATATTCCTGATACTCCAGCTATCTTTGAAACTCCTGAGACTTTGGATCTCAAAAAGGCAGTGAAAGTCGGGAAAGCGCAGGAAGACAGACCTACTGAAGTCAGTGGGCGTGTTTGGATGGTGGAGAAAGATAATATTGACACTGATATGATTTTTCATAACAGGTATCTTCAGGTTACCGAGCTTGAAAAAATGGGTCAGTATATTTTTGATAATCTGGAAGGTTATGAGGATTTTGCCAAGAAGGCAAAACCAGGAGATATTGTGGTGACAAGAAAGAATTTCGGTTCAGGAAGTTCAAGACAGCAAGCTGTGGACGGTTTTCTGGCATTGGGTATTCATGCGATTCTGGCTGAATCGTTCGGCGCTATTTATGAGAGAAATGCCATCAACGCAGCGCTCCCTATACTTACCTATAAATCTTTGGAAGATATTAAAATAGCTGATGGGGATACACTCAATATAAACTTTGTTACCGGTGATGTGGTGAATGAAACCAGGAATTTGTCAACGAAAGTGGACCCTTTCTCTGAAGTCCAGCTTGAAATTTATCGCAATGGTGGATTATTTTAAAGATTGAATCAAAAAATAAACTGAAAAATGGCAAAAACTGAAATCACAAAAGATATTTTAATAGAGACGCTTGTAGAAGAATATCCGTTTTCTGTTCGTTTCCTTATGGAAAAAGGAATCCGCTGTATTATGTGTGGTGAACCAATCTGGGGTACACTTGAAGAAGCATGTATAGAAAAAAGATTCAGCGAGGAAAAAATTGAAGCTATCCTGGCTGAAATGAAATCGCTGGCTGAAAAGGGAGATAATCCCGGACAACTCGATACAAAAGTCGATGTGAAAAAAATGGATTAGCCATCACGGCGAGAGTCTGTGTCTTTGCCAGTTGCCATCTATCAGAATATATTCCATTCTGTGGTGCATACGGTGACGACCTCCTTGCCAGAATTCAATTTTTTCAGGAAGCAACGTATAACCACCCCAGCGTTCGGGACACTTAATGGATTCAGGGAATTTCAATATTTCCTGCCTTTGTTTTTCCAGCTCATCAAGACTTTTTATTGGTTGGCTCTGGTTTGAAACCATAGCGCTGATCTGACTTTCCACAGGACGTTCATTAAAATATGCGATGGATAGTTCCCTTGTTTGCTTTACCACTCTTCCCTCAATACGGATTTGTCTTTCAAGAGAGTTCCAGAAAAATAACAAGCTGGCGTATGGATTCATTTCCAGTTGCCTGCCTTTTTTGCTCTGATAGTCTGTGTAAAAAGAAAAACCTTCTGATGCATCCAGACCTTTTAGCAAGACTACTCTTGATGAAGGCTTACTGTCGTCTCCGACTGTGGAGAGAACCATGGCATTTGCCTCTGGAATGTTACTTTGGATGGCCTTTTGCACCCATTCCGAAAAAATGGAGAAAGGTTCTTCGGGCCATACAGGCTCGGAGTGGTTTTCATTTCCGAAGTCCCTTCTTATATCTGAAAAGTTCATAAATCTCAAATCAGTTTTTTATTGTCTTTATTCAAGGACAAATTTCTTATTTTTGGCAAAAGTAATGGGAAACAATGCTCATTTTGTGGATAGTGGGATTTTTTTCAATTTCTTTAACCTAAGATTAACGAACTTTATTTTCCTTGTACTTTTTAAATACATAAGATACCATTGAAATTCAGATTCTTCATAAAAAAAGCCTGTTGGCGTCCTACAATTTTAGGAGTGTTGCTGATTCTAGTTTTGCTTGTTATACTAGTGAGGGCATGGATGGGAACAGTTTGTCAATTCCTTTCGATGAATGAACCCGTCGAAGCAAAAACTATGGTGATAGAAGGTTGGGTTGAAGATTATGCCCTGAAGAATGCTTTAGAGCTATACAAGCGAGATCATTACAAGCATTTAATTATAACCGGATTGCCGCTGGTTCATTTTGAGGATTATGTAATGTTTCCCAGTACTGCAGCTGCAGCTGCAGCTGTTGTTAGAAAACTTGGTTTTAAGGATAGTATCTACGAAGCAGTCATCCCTAAAACGGTATTTATTGACCGAACGTATAATACGGGAGTAGCAACTAGGATGATTATGTCAAAGCATCCTGACTGGGGAAGAAGTTTTAATATTTATTCTGTTGGTGTGCACTCGCGAAGGACTCATTTGATGTTTGAGAGAGCATTTGGTTCAGATTATAACATTGGTATTATTGCCGATACCGACCATTCTTTTGATCCGGAGCATTGGTGGCATACCAGCATTGGTTTCCGTAATGTGAGCAATGAATTTGTAGCCTGGATTTATGTTTCCGCATTCTTTCACCCGACTTATTCAGATTTTAAAAGAAAGCTGGAAATAGGTTATTATACCGACAGTATAAATAAAGAGCGAAAGGAAGAAGATGCATTTTTTGCCGACAGTGCAAAATCACCACTGGAAAAGGATTCCCTGAAAGATTTTCACGGACTATCCTGGTATCCGATAAAATATAAATACAGGGTCATGGCAAAGTTTGACCTGGATACCGTTAACCCTGTATTTGAGATGGCAACAAACACAGCCCGGAAACCAGAATACAGGATTTATGGCCATGTAATTTTTAAGATTCATGACACACTGTGTAAACTGACAGTCTATCAAAATATCAACCTCAAAAATGACCCCCAATGGGGAAATTATCTTTTTATCCCTTTCCGGGATAAAACTAATGGTTTTACAACACATGCAGCAGGACGCTATTTGGATATTGAAAAACCTGTTTCAGATTCAGTCATAGTAGATTTCAATAAAGCCTACAATCCTTATTGCGCTTATGCTGACAGATGGTCGTGTCCTTTGGTTCCGATAGAAAACAGACTGCCGGTAGCAATTAAAGCTGGAGTAAAAGAATATAAATAAACAACTCATACTTCTAAGAAATGGAAAAGCTGAAAATATCGCTTTTATATGTTGAAGACGATGCTTCTTTGAGAAACATCTACAGCAAGATATTGAAGCTTGCCATTGAGAAGGTCATTGTTGCATCTGATGGATTATCCGGGTATGAACTGTTTCTGAAGCATCATCCGGATATAATCCTGACTGATATCAGACTTCCTGTTATTACCGGACTAGAGATGATATCCAAGATCCGGCAGGTCGATAAGGCCGTGCGGGTTATTATCCTTTCAGCTTTCGCTGAACCAAGATATTTTTTAGGTGCTATTGCAGTGGGGGTAAAGGGCTATTTGCTGAAACCGGCAGAATCAGAGGTTCTGCTAAAAATGATTGAAGAACAAGCGCACGATATCCTGCTGGATAAGAAAGTCATAGATGAAGAACACAAACGCCGGCAGGCTGAACTGGCAAAGGAAAGGGGAGAAGCTATTTTGCAGTCGCTGGCATATTCTACAGTGACTTTTTTTAATGAAGGTTTTGACGAACGAACGGTTGTCAAAGTATTGAAAAGTATTGGGGAGTCTACTAAATCAGCCAGGGTTTATATCTTTCAAAATTTTAAAGATGAAAGAGGAAAACAATATACATCTCTTAAACAAGAGTGGGTAGCTGATAACATTAGTGCTGAGATTGAGAATCCGGTCCTGCAGAAACTTTATGTGGATGATCCAATGATGATTCGTTGGACTGAAGAAATGCAGAAAGGAGGACATATCAGTGGTCTGGTTAAAAACTTTCCTGATCTTGAAAGAGAAATCCTGGAAGCACAAGACATCCTTTCAATTCTGGCGATGCCCATTTTTGTGCAACATAAATGGTGGGGATTTATCGGTATTGATGTTTGTGATGAGGAAAGAATTTGGTCAAGCGTTGAGTTAAATGCCATGGAAACTGTGGCAAGTAACCTGGGGGCCGCTATTTACAGAAAGCAGGTTGAAGCCGAACTTCTTGAACTGAATACCTATCTGGAAAGACGTGTTAGTGAAAGAACCAATGCGCTCCAAAAAGAGGTAACTGAAAGAAAACTCGCTGAATTGCGATTAAAGGAAAGTGAAGAAAAGTACCGACTGATTTACGAGAACGCCAACAACGGAATTATCCTGTTAATCGATAATAAGATTGTCATGGTAAATCCCGAAGTGACAAGTATCCTTAAAATGAGTCCGCGTGTGTTGATTGGTAAGCCACTGGAAAATATTGTTCTTAGACAGGATAAGTCAGCACTTAAATCCTATTTTCAATCAATATCCTCAACAGGAGAAGTGTATTCTATAGATATAAGAGTACGGTCGGGCAGGGGAGATACGTTGTGGGTAGAAGTACGGACAAACAGTATTTTATGGAATGATGAACCTGCTTATCTGATTTTCTTCTCAGACATCACCAATCGTAAAAAGGCCGAAAAAGAGATCAATAAATTGAATAAGGTTTTGGGAACGCGTGTGGCCGAGGAAGTTCAGAAGGTCAAACAACAGCAGCAGTTGTTGGTGCAAAAGTCCAAACTGGAGTTTATCGGGGAACTTTCTGCAGGTCTGTCGCACGAAATTAACCAACCTCTTGGCGGAATCTCTATGGGACTTGAAAATATCTTGCTCAGGATTGAAGAAAACGATAAGGTAGATAAAAAGTATATCAGAGATAAGTTTTCGGTCCTTTTTCATGATGTGGATCGAATCAATCAGATTATTGAGCATGTCAGAATTTTTTCACGTGACCAGCAAAATGTTTTCCGCGAGGAAATTGATCCTGTTAAAGTAATTCTCAATGCTCTGTCCATGATTAAGGTACAAATGCAGAATCATAATGTCAATCTGGAAATGGAAATAGAGGAGGACCAGATGATCGTTATTGGTAACCAATATCGTCTTGAACAGGTGGTGGTTAATTTGCTTTCTAACGCCAGATATGCTGTTGAAGAAAAGAAAAAAGCCAATAACTTGGATTCTTACTCAAAGACCATTAGAGTAAAATGTGTTAGAAATAATAATAATTGTATCATTGGGGTTTACGATAACGGAGTGGGAATTTCTGACAAATACATCAATAATATTTTCGATCCTTTTTTTACAACAAAAGATGAAGAAAAAGGAACTGGTCTCGGACTTTCGATCTCTTATGGAATTGTAAAAGAAATGGGAGGAAAAATTGATGTGGAAAGTCGGGAAGGACTGTTTTCTAATTTTGTTGTAACCTTGCCCTTAAAAAAATAAAGCCTATGAACCAACATTTACGTATCCTGATTGTTGACGACGAACAACGTTTTGTAGAAGAGATAGGAGAGTTTCTCAGAAGCCGGAAATTCACTGTCTTTGGTGCTAATCATCCTGACAAGGCACTTGAAATTGTAAAAAATTCTGACATTGGTATTGCCATTCTTGATATTCGCCTTCCCGGGATGAGTGGATTGGATTTATTACTTGAAATCAAAAAAATAAGTCCGCTTACTGAGGTGATTATGATATCGGGACATGGCGACATGAATACAGTCATTGAGGCTATGCGGAAAGGTGCAGTGGATTATTTTCCCAAACCATTCAGACTTGCTGACGTTTATAAGGCCATTGTTCGAACACAGCGTTTTATTCAGTTGACTTCCGAATTGAATATTGTAAAAACCAGTGTGGATGTTTTATCCAAAAAACTGTTAGAAAATATCGGTGTTCAGTTAATAGGAAATAGTCCGGCTATGAAGGAGCTCATAGCATCCATGAACCGGGTTGCCCAAACGCCTTCCACTTCGGTTTTAATCTTAGGAGAAAGCGGGACAGGAAAAGAATTGGTTGCTCACGGAATTCATTATCTAAGTCAGCGGAACAAGAATATGTTTTATTCGGTGAACTGCTCTGCAATTCCTGAAAGTCTTTTTGAAAGTGAATTTTTCGGACATAAAAAAGGTGCCTTTACCGGTGCGGATTCTGATAAGGAAGGTTGGTTTGAGATCGCTGATAAAGGAACGCTGTTCCTCGATGAAATAAGTGACATGCCGTTAGGACAACAGGCTAAATTGCTGAGGGTTCTTGAAGAACGCAAGGTCAGCAAAGTAGGTTCCCGTCAAAGTAACAAAGTGGATGTTCGTGTGGTAGCTGCTTCAAACAGAGATCTGGAACAAATGGCTCAGGAGAATAAATTCAGGCCTGATCTTTTTCACAGGTTGAGCATATTCATTATTAAGATTCCTCCGTTACGCGAAAGGGCAGAAGACATCCCTATGTTGGTTCAGTACTATTTAAAATGGTATTCCGACCAGTTAGGTAAGTCAGTGAATAAAATACATCCTAAAGCTGTGTCCATGCTGAGTTCTTATGATTTTCCAGGCAACATCAGAGAACTAAGAAATGTCATCGAAAGAGGTGTTATTTATTGTGACGGTAATGAACTGATGCCGGAACATATTCATCTTTCTGCCCATAATGGAAAGAATCTTGTCCATAAAACAGAGTATGTTCATGTTGGAGAAGAGGTCCTGGATCTTGAAGCGAACGAAAAGATAATCATCCAGAAGGCTTTAGAGAAGTCCGGAAATAATAAATCCAAGGCTGCAGCTTTGCTCAACATTACCTGGCAGGCTCTCGACAGAAGATTGAAAAAGTACGACATGGAAGACTGATTCTTCATGTTTACATATGATCCATATGTAGAAAAACCTGACCTTAATCCCAATTGGTTTAGGAAAAAATAATTTTTTTCGCACCAAATAGCGCAAAGTTTATTTCTTTTGTATTAGTGGAATTCCAGTTACGGATTATTCAATGATGTTTTAGTCACCTTATTAAGACTAAAAATAAATTGGAGTTTTGGTACCAAAAACACCATGGTTTGAACTCATATTTTAGATAATCATCCTAATTTCGCGCAAAATTTTTATAAAGTAATAATCTACATATATAATTCTATGAGTAGCGAATCGTTAGTCCTATTTTTTGTTCTTGCGTTAGTGCTGGTGGGCGGGGCGATTGTATTTTCGTCGCTCGTTGCTCCACGATCATTTAACCATGAAAAATTTGAGCCTTACGAATGTGGTATTCCCACAGAAGGACCAACCTGGATTCAGTTCAGTGTTGGTTATTATTTATTCGCAATCATCTATTTGGTTTTTGATGTGGAAACAGTATTTCTGTTCCCTTGGGCTGATGTGATG
The DNA here is from genome assembly GCA_014860665.1 of Bacteroidales bacterium. Taxonomy (GTDB): domain Bacteria; phylum Bacteroidota; class Bacteroidia; order Bacteroidales; family F082; genus Sulfidibacterium. The sequence continues at coordinate 19,146 of JACZJI010000136.1, forward strand.
AAAGCAGTCGGTATGAGGGCCTTTATCGAAATTGTGGTATTTTTCTTTATTCTCGGTTTGGGGCTGTTGTATGCATGGAAGAAAGGAGCATTGAAATGGGTGTAAAAATAAAATCTATGAAGGAAGAGGACTTCAGGGATAATGAAACCCTGGAGGACTTGAAAGCATTAGGCGACAACGTTTTTTTTACTACAGTTAGCGATTTATTAAAATGGGGCCGGTCAAACTCGATCTGGCCTTTAACATTTGCTACCAGTTGCTGCGGTATCGAAATGATGGCAGCGGGAGCTTCCCGTTACGATTTTGCACGTTTTGGTATTGAAGTTTATCGCGCAACACCAAGGCAGGCAGACGTTATCGTTGTTGCAGGTACAATCGTACACAAAATGGTTCCGGTTTTGAAACGTCTATACGACCAGATGGCAGAACCAAAGTATGTAATTGCCATGGGCGCATGCGCTGTTTCAGGCGGGCCTTTCTATTATAATACATATTCCGTTGTAAGAGGTGTTGACCACGTACTTCCGGTGGATGTTTACATCCCGGGTTGCCCTCCAAGACCTGAAGCATTGCTCTATGGTGTAATGCAACTCCAAAGGAAAATAAAAGCCGAAAAAGTCGCTTTAAGAAATAACAACGAAGAAAAATAAGCTGAATTAATATGGAAAATACAGAATTAATGGAGCTTATCACTAAAGTCATACCTTATGGCACGGTGAGTCAAGGTTCTCAATATCCTGAAGTAATCGTACCAGCAGGCAAATTACATGATGCAGCCGAACAGTTAAGAAATCTCGAAGGGCAGCCTTTCGACTATCTTATCAATATGACTGCCGCTGACTTTACCGATAAATTCACAGTCTATTATCATATGGAATCCACCCAGGCACACAATCTGGTGGTTCTGAAAGCTGATATTGCTGATCGCGATAATGCCGTAGTAGAAACTGTTTCGGATATTTGGGTCACTGCGGAATTTTTCGAAAGAGAAGTTTTTGATCTGTTTGGCATCCGCTTTAAAAACCATCCTGACCTCAGGAGGTTGTTCCTCGAAGATGATTATGGCTTTCCGCTGAGAAAAGATTTCAAAGACGAAGTGAACATTATAGAACTCCCCAATTGATATGAGCAAAGATGTAATTAAAAATATTATAGTAAAAGATGATGAAGATTACATCATCAATATGGGACCTCAGCATCCGTCTACTCACGGCGTTTTAAGGCTGGAAGTTTGTTTGAACGGTGAAATCGTAAAGTACGTTATTCCGCATATCGGATACATTCATCGGGGTATAGAGAAAATGTGCGAAGCCGATACCTATAAACAGATTATTCACCTTACCGACCGGATGGATTACCTTTCAGCACACATGAACAACGAGGCTGTATGTCTTGCTGTTGAAAATGCGCTGCAGGTTGAAGTTCCCGAAAGAGTACAATATATCCGTGCTATTCTGGATGAGTTAAACCGTCTGGCATCACACCAATTATGGTGGAGTGCTTTCGGAATGGACCTGGGCGCTTTAACGACTTTCTTTTATGGCCTGCGTGACCGCGAAAAGATACTGGCCATTTTCGAAGAGTCTTTCGGTTCCAGATTGCTGCACAGCTTTAACACACCGGGTGGTTTGATGCATGATGTGCATCCGAACTTCCAAAAACATATTTTGGAGTTTGTGAAATACTTCCGTAAGAAATTACCTGATTATAAAAATCTTCTTACTGATAACGTAATTTTCCACAACAGAACCAAAGGAGTGGGCGTGATGTCACCGGAAACCGCTATTGCTTTCGGTGTTACCGGTCCTTCCGGAAGAGGTTCAGGATTTGCCTGTGACGTAAGAAAAGTAGCTCCTTACGGGGTTTATGATCAACTGGATTTTAAACAGGTTCTGTATTCAGAAGGCGACTCTTTCGCTCGTTATCAGGTGCGTATGGACGAGATGGAAGAATCTTTGAACCTGCTGGAACAACTGGTGGCTAAAATGCCTTCGGAAGGTGATTTCACAGCAAAAATGAAACCGATTATCAAATTGCCTGAAGGTGAATACTATGAACGGGTTGAAACAGCACGCGGTGAACTGGGTGTGTTTATCGTCAGCAAAGGCGAGAAATATCCCTATCGTATGAGGTTCCGCTCACCTAACTTCAGCAACTTATTTGTTCTGAATACCCTTTCAAAGGGATTAAAAATCGCTGACTTAGTTGCTATTAGTGGTTCACTTGATTTGGTTTTACCTGATATTGACCGATAAACAATTCAAAGCATGATTTTAGATATTTATAGTTTTTCGACACTAACCGGGGCAATTGACAAAGGACTGAATAGTGCAATGGCCCCTTGGTTGGCAACCCTGTTGGAATTCGTCATTGTGGGTGTGGTCTTTTTGATTTTCTATGCCTTGCTTGGCCTTTTCCTGGTTTATCTTGAAAGAAAAGTCTGTGCCGTTATCCAGAACCGTATCGGACCTAACCGTGTCGGGAAATGGGGTTTGTTGCAGACCATTGCCGACCTCATCAAATTATTGATGAAAGAGCTGATCCCTATCAAAAATGCCGATGGGTTCCTTTTTAACCTGGCACCTTTCATAGTGATCATTGCTTCTTTTATGGCAATCGCAGCGTTGCCGTTTGCAAAAGGCTTGCAGGCCATGGATTTTAACATAGGTATTTTTTATGTGATGGCTGTTTCGTCACTGGGTGTCATCGGAATCCTGCTGGCAGGATGGTCCAGTAACAGTAAATATTCATTAATTGGGGCTATGCGTAGTGGAGCACAGATTATCAGTTATGAACTTTCTGTAGGACTTTCGTTGCTTTCGATTGTTATCTTATCAGGATCTATGCAATTGTCGACAATCGTTCAGAGTCAGGCCGATGGTTGGTGGATCTTTAAAGGACATATCCTGGCATTCATTTCATTTGTAATTTTTCTCATTGCCAGCACCGCTGAAACAAACCGCGGACCTTTCGACTTAGCTGAAGCTGAATCAGAGCTTACCGCCGGTTTCCATACAGAATATTCAGGAATTAAATTTGCTTTTTTCTTCCTGGCTGAGTATATGAACATGTTCATCGTCGCTGCTATCGGAGCTACCCTGTTCCTGGGCGGCTGGATGCCTTTACATATCGGACACTGGCAGGAATTTAACAATATTATGGACTACATTCCATCCGTTGTGTGGTTCTTTGGAAAGACATTCTTTGTTATTTATCTGATCATGTGGTTCAAATGGACATTCCCACGGTTAAGGATCGACCAGCTTTTGAATCTGGAGTGGAAATATCTTTTGCCTTTGAGCTTGATCAACACAGTACTAATTGCCTTTATCGCCCTGATGGGTTGGTACTTCTAACAGAAAAATAAGTAAAAATGAATAGTGTATTTAAATATTTTGCTGACATAGTTTCCGGGGTTCGCTCTTTGTGTGCAGGAATGCGTGTTACAGGGAAGTATTTTTTGAGTCCGGGAGAAATCGTAACGGAACAATACCCTGAAAACCGCGCCACTCTTAAAATGGAAGACCGTTTTAAAGGTGAGGTAATCATGACGCATGATGAAAACAACCAACACAATTGTAATGGTTGCGGAATCTGTGAACTGAATTGCCCGAACGGAGCCATCGAAATCATTACCAAAAAAGAAGCAGATGAAACCGGAAAACTGGTTCGCTCGATCGATAAACACGTTTATCACTTGTCGATGTGTACTTTCTGCGAACTGTGTATCAAATCCTGCCCCTCCAATGCTTTGGAATGGGGACAGAATTTTGAACATGCCGTTTTCGATCGTTCCAAATTAACCAAAGTATTAAATCAACCCGGGTCAACCATTAAGAAAAAGGAGGCTAAATCATGACGCTTAATCTATTGATGTTTTATCTGCTGTCCGCCGTGATCCTTGGTTTTTCAGTGATGACCATTACAACGGGTAAGATGCTGAGAGCAGCAGTTTATTTGTTGTTTGTCCTTGTTGCTACGGCCGGACTTTATTTTCTTTTGAATTACGAGTTCCTGGCTGCTGTACAGTTGACTCTGTATGCAGGAGGTATCGTGGTGCTGATCATCTTCAGTATTTTGCTGACGAGCCATATCAGTCAGAGATTCGAACGTCCTTCAGCCTGGAAGCTCTGGATTGGTGCGATAACGCTTATTGGCGGTAGTACTACCGTATTGTGGGTGTTGCTGTCGAGCCATTTTGAAAAAGCAGCTACCGTAACCGAATTGCCTGTTGACATGCACGTCATTGGTGAGCAACTTCTGGGTACCGGTAAAAACGGCTATGTACTGCCTTTCGAGTTGATCTCTATCTTATTACTTGCCGCTATGATTGTGGCTATTGTTATTGCTAAGAAAGAAAAGAACCAAAATTAATTTGTCATGATTCAGGGAATAACTATTTATCATTTTCTAATCGTCAGTACTCTGATGTTCTTCATCGGGGTTATGGGATTCATCATTCGCCAGAACCTGATCACTATTTTATTATCCATTGAGTTGATCCTGAATTCAGTGGTAATTAATTTTCTTGTATTTAACAGGTTCCTTTATCCCGATCAGTTACAGGGGCATTTCTTCGGACTCTTTATTGTGGGAGTCGCTGCTGCAGAAGCTTCTGTTGCTATTGCCTTGATAATTAATATTTACCGCCGGATTCAAAATATTGATACGGATGAAGTAAACGAAATGAAATTCTAAAAATATATCTGAGATGGTTGATTTTTCATATACATTTTTAATACCGCTGATTCCTTTAGTAGTATTTCTTATTACAGGTTTATTGGGAATGAAGTGGAAGCCAATGGTTTCCGGTATTATCGGAACAGTTGGACTTTTGATTGCCTGGTTGCTGTCGTTGTACACAGGTTATGAGTATTTCCTTGCTCACACCGTTGAACACTATCAGACAATTATTCCTATCAATATGCTCTGGTTGTCATTTACAAACAGCCTCCAGATCCATATGGGAGTTTTAATTGATCCGATTTCAGTACTGATGCTGATTGTGGTTACCACCATTTCTCTCATGGCACACATGTACAGTCTGGGTTATATGAAAGGTGAAACGGGATTTGCCCGTTATTATGCTTTCCTTTCATTATTTACCTTCTCCATGCTGGGATTGGTACTTTCGACCAACATTTTTCAGATGTATATTTTCTGGGAGCTCGTGGGTGCTTCATCCTTCCTGTTGATCGGATTTTATTATACAAAACCATCAGCTGTTGCAGCTGCTAAGAAAGCATTTATCGTTACCCGTTTTGCTGACTTCGGTTTCCTGGTTGGGATTTTGGTTCTTTCCTTCCTCACCAGAACCTTTGATTTCTCAAAACTCACTGAACCGGGTACTACAATATTTGCAAGCTCAGCTGGGGTAACCTTTATGGGTGTATCTGCACTTTCATGGGCCATGTCTCTTATATTTATCGGTGGTGCCGGTAAATCTGCCATGTTCCCGTTCCATATTTGGTTGCCGGATGCTATGGAAGGTCCGACTCCGGTTTCTTCCTTGATTCATGCTGCAACCATGGTTGTTGCTGGTGTTTACCTGGTGGCCCGTTTGTTCCCGATCTATCATTTCCAGACTCCTCAGGTGCTGATTATGATTGGTTATGTTGGCGGTTTTACTTCGTTGTTCGCTGCTATCATTGCCATGACACAGTTCGATATCAAACGCGTGCTGGCTTATTCAACGCTTTCTCAGATTGGATACATGATGGTGGGTCTGGGTGTTTCAGGATTTGGCGGAGATCACGGTCTTGGTTACATGGCCGGTATGTTCCACCTGTTTACACACTCTATGTTTAAAGCATTGCTCTTCCTGGGTGCCGGTTCTATTATCCACGCAGTTCATTCCAACGAAATGAAGGATATGGGAGGTCTCAGAAAATACATGCCTATCACTCACATCACTTTCCTTACAGCCTGTTTGGCTATTTCCGGAGTCCCTCCGTTTGCCGGTTTCTTCAGTAAAGACGAAATTCTGGCTGCTGCTCTTGAATCGAATAAATTACTCTACTGGACAGAATATATTACTGCCGGTTTGACATCATTCTATATTTTCCGGTTGTATTTCAGAATTTTCTGGGGAAAGAATACAGATTACGGACATCATACTCCTCATGAATCGCCCTGGGTAATGACCGTTCCTTTGATTTTCCTTGCCCTTGGTTCAGCTTTCGGAGGATGGATTCCTTTCCATGATTTCGTAACTCCTGATTTAGCTCCAATGGTTCACAAAATGGAATGGCTTGATACAATTCCTTCAGTCTTGATCGGTTTGGTAGGTATTTTTGCCGCATGGTACTTATACAAGAAAGAATCCAGTCGTCCGAAAGCTGTGGTGGACTTTTTGGGCAACCTGCACACCTGGGCTTATCACAAATTCTACATTGATGAGATTTATCTCTTCATCACACGGAAAATCATGTTTGGTATGATTGCCACAGGTATTGCATGGTTCGATCGCCACATTGTCGACGGTTTCATGTTCGGTGTGGCTGATGTAACGATGGCCTTATCCGGAAAGATTAAGAAATTCCAGTCAGGTAACCTGCAGGAATACGCTTTTGTTTATGTAGCAGGAGCCTTGGCATTGGTTTTGACCCTACTTTATGTTTTTGTGAAATAAAAAGTAGAAAACTATTAAGAATACAAGAATATAATAAGAACCTAAAAAATATAAAAAGTGGATTTTCTGAACTTATTTGTTGCAGTCCCTGTTCTTACGGTAATTGGGATTATGTTCACCAAAGACCTTAAGGGCGCCAGAATTGTTTCTGCCATTGGGATGGGAATACAGCTGATCCTTTCGGCCTACCTGGTATTCTATTACCTTTCGCTTCAAGGGGTTGGTGATCTCCATAATATGATCTTCTATGCAGACACTGTTTGGTATGCGCCTTTAAATATTCATTATACAATTGGTGTTGACGGTATCGCAGTGGCGATGATCGCGCTGACGGGAATCGTCGTTTTTGCGGGAATCTTCGCTTCCTGGAAAATGGAATACCTGCCCCGCGAGTTTTTCATCTCTTTGATTATCCTCGCGACTGGAGTTTTCGGGTTTTTCATTTCCCTCGACTTATTTACCATGCTGATGTTCTACGAGCTGGCTGTGATCCCGATGTACCTGTTGATCGGTATCTGGGGAACCGGCCCGAAAGAAAGATCAGCCATGAAGCTTACGCTGATGCTGATGGCAGGTTCTGCTTTGCTGGTGGTAGGTCTTCTGGGTATTTATTTCAACTCAGCTGCTCCGGGTGGTACTTATACTTTTAATATGGTAGAGATTGTCAAACACCAAATGCCGATTGCAGCTCAAAGATTCTTCTTCCCGCTTACCTTTGTGGGTTTTGGGGTTTTGGGCGCTTTGTTTCCGTTGCACACATGGTCTCCTGACGGTCACGCTTCCGCACCAACCGCCGTTTCTATGTTGCACGCAGGCGTTTTGATGAAACTGGGAGCTTACGGATGTTTCCGCGTTGCCATGTACCTGATGCCTCAGGCAGCACACCAGCTGGCATGGATATTCATTATCCTGACTTCTATCAGTGTTGTTTACGGAGCCTTCGGTGCTATCAAACAGAAAGACCTTAAATTTATCAATGCATACTCTTCAGTGAGCCACGTTGGTTTAATCCTGTTTGCTCTGTTGATGATGAACACCACCGCAATTGACGGTGCCATCCTGCAGATGATCTCACACGGTTTGATGACAGCTCTCTTCTTTGCTTTGATCGGTATGATCTACGGAAGAACACATACAAGAGATATCGACAAAATGGGCGGTCTGTTAAAGATCATCCCTTTCCTCGGTGTAATGTATATCATTGCTGGTTTCGCTTCACTGGGTTTACCTGGATTCAGCGGTTTCGTTGCTGAAATGACCATTTTCGTCGGTGCTTTCCAGCATGCAGATATGTTCCACAGAGTTGCAACCATCGTTGTGGTTTCATCCATCGTTGTTACCGCAGTTTATATCCTGCGTGTGGTTGGAATCATGCTTCTCGGACCTCTCAAAAATCAGGAACATGCAAAACTTACCGATGCAACCTGGTTCGAAAGAGTCAGTACCATTACACTGGTAATTGCCATTGCCGGAATCGGTATCGTTCCTTTGTGGCTCTCAGATACAATTCAGAGAAGTTTGCATCCATTGCTTCAAATGATTTTGCACTAAGACTGTTAACAGAAAATTAGAGATATAAAACATAGATAAAATGACTAACTTTCAATATGTTTTTCTTTTGCGCCACGAAATACTGCTGACATTAGCGGCAGTAGTTATCCTGATCGCAGAGCTTTTTACGGCTGATCATAAAAAGACTTCTGTTATTACTTTTTCGTTGGTAGTATTTACAATAGTTACGCTGGCTAGTTTTATCCCGGCAGCTCCCGGAACATTGTTCGGCGGATCTTTCCAGGGTGACAGACTGACCGATTTGATGAAGGATATTCTGAACGTTGCTGTTCTTATCATATTTTTTCAATCCGGTGGCTATCTCAGAAGAAGCGAAAACTCAGAGAAAATAGGTGAGTTCTTCGCGCTGATCCTGCTTACTATGGTTGGTATGGATTTCATGATTTCTTCCGGAGATTTCCTGACATTCTTCATCGGACTCGAAACTGCCAGTATTCCGTTAGCCGGTTTGGCAGCTTACGACCGCTTTAAAAGTAAATCTGCTGAAGCAGGGGTGAAGCTGATTCTGCTTTCATCTATCGCTTCCGGTATTTTGCTTTTCGGTTTGTCGATGATTTACGGCGCATCCGGTTCTATTTATTTCGCAGACATTGCTCAAAAGATGACAGCTTCACCTTTGATGATCCTCGGACTGATCTTCTTCATCAGCGGTATGGGTTTCAAGATTTCTCTTGTTCCTTTCCACTTATGGACTGCTGACGTTTACGAAGGTGCTCCAATCAACATTACGGCTTATTTGTCCGTAGTTTCAAAAGGCGCTGCTGTTTTCATCTTTACCATCATACTGTTTACTGTTTTCAAGAACATCATCGACTTGTGGGAAATTGCCCTCTATGCTTTGGCTGTTCTCACCATGACAATCGGTAACCTGTTTGCCCTGCGTCAGGATAACATTAAACGATTCCTGGCTTTCTCATCTATCGCTCAGGCCGGTTTCATCCTGCTGGGTATTATGGGAACAGGTTCTCTTGGAATGGCAACAGTAGTTTATTTTATGCTGGTTTATGTATTCACCAACCTAGGTGCCTTCGGTGTGGCTACCGCCATTTACAATGCATCAGGTGTTGAAACCATTTCAGGTTATAAAGGACTTTATGCCACCAATCCGAAACTAAGCCTCATCATGATGCTGGCGCTGTTTTCACTGGCCGGTATTCCTCCTGTCGCTGGTTTCTTCGGAAAATTCTTCCTGTTTACCTCCGCAGCAAAACACGGATATTTCATTTTGGTTTTGATCGCTGTTTTGAACGCAACTATTTCATTGTACTATTATCTGGTTGTGGTTAAAGCTATGTTCATAGATAAAAATGAAAACCCGATTGCATTTTTCAAAAGTACAAAAGGTATGCGACTCAGTCTGGCAATTTGTGCACTTGGTATCTTTGCAATAGGATTTGCCAGCGGTATTTTCGATTATATTTTAAACATCAGCAAATTGCTGTTTTAATAAAAACATTTAAACATGGCACTCAATAAAGCAGCTCATTCAATAGTGGAAATCGATGGAGTTCGCTGTTCTGTCGTAGAAGAAAAAGTATCCAAAAACCGGGCAGAGTTTTTAAAGAAGGTTTTAGCCCACAACGGATTTGATGTAAAAACAGCGGTAAACGGTGAGTCTGATCAGATTACCGTAGGCGTTACTGATGTTATGTTCAATTCTGTTATTTACGTTTATGAACTCCGTTTAAAAACCCCCGATGGTAAAATTGTAACTCCTGCTTACTGGCTGGAAGAAACCAAAGACGGTATCAAAAAAGGAGATCAGGATATTTATTGGAAATAGTTATAATAGTGGTTAATATTAAAGGGCGCTTCTTTTTGAGGTGCCCTTTTTGTTTATAGGGTTAAAGAGTGAGAAAAGTTAAAAGGTTAGAAAGGTTAAAGGGTATCGAGGCAGAATCCAATTCCCTTCCTGGGAGGGGCGTAGGGGTGGGTTTTCAAATCCAATGCTAGAGTTTAAAATTCCAGAAAGAACCCTAGCTTATATGGGTTTGTAACCCAAATCTCACGTTGTCGCAAGCCTCAGACTTGTCCACTGGCCAGGCGACTGCTTATGAAAGAATAAACTTGAAATTGCTAAGTTTGTCACCTCTAAAAGTAAATCAATGACAGCCTGGAGTTCGTCAATGTGCGACACAAACGGAATCAAAATTCAATACACAAGAACCGGAGGAAACAAACCCCCTTTGATTTTGCTGCACGGGTTAATGACCAATGGCTTGTGTTGGACGGATCTGGCGAGAGTTCTGGAAGGAGAATATGACGTGATTATGCCGGATGCCAGGGGACATGGCAAATCGAGTGCCCCGGATGATGGATACCGGTACGAAGATCATGCTAATGATGTGGTTGGACTTATCAAAGCGCTGCGACTTCCTGCACCGTTTTTGCTCGGGCATTCGATGGGAGGGATGACCGCTGCTGTGGTGGCAGGTCGCCACTCAAAACTAATCAGGGGCCTTATCCTGGCAGATCCAACCTTTCTGAGTACTGAAATGCAACGCGAAGTCTACGGAAGTGACGTAGCCGATAATCACCGGCGAATTCTTGATATGACGATGGATGAAGTAATGGCAGAAGCACGAACCCGCCACCCTGACCGCTCTTCCGAAATGCTGGAGTTATTTGCCCGGGCACGGCTCCAGACCTGCATGGAGGCTTTCGCTGTGCTTACGCCTCCAAACCCCGATTTCAGACACTTGGTACGTGCCATTGATGTTCCAGCCCTTCTCGTATTTAGTGATAAAGGTGTCGTTTCGTCTGCTTTGGCCGAAGAGCTGCAACGTCTTAATCCGGGATTGCAGATAGAACAAATCCGCGATGCAGGTCATGCGCTTCACTTAGACCAGCCGGAGCGTTTTGCCGATGTTGTTAAAACATTCCTGCATTCTGTTGATTAGCGAGATTGTTTCGTCGTGCCGCCTCTCAATGACGTGTTTATTTTAAATCGTTTAACCATAAAAAACAAAAAAGGCCACTTCGTTTGAGGCGGCCTTTTGAATTTTATGAAGCTTGTGGTTTACTTCACAGCGTCAACAATAGCTTTAAAAGCTTCAGGATTGTTCATAGCCAGGTCTGCGAGGACTTTACGGCTTAAATTGATATCCTTTGCGTGGAGTCCGCCCATAAATTCTGAGTAAGACATTCCATACAAACGGGTTCCTGCGTTGATACGCTGAATCCACAAAGAGCGAAAATTTCTTTTGTTTGTTTTCCGGTCACGGTAGGCGTATCCCAGGCCTTTTTCGTATGCATTCTTAGCAACCGTCCAGACGTTTTTCCGGCGGCCAAATTGTCCTTTGACCTCCTTCATTACCTTTTTTCTGCGTGTTCTTGACGCAACAGCGTTAACTGATCTTGGCATTTTTTTAATTTTTTTCCACTATAGCGCTCCCTAACGGGAAACTTTTCGGGCTATAGCAAAGTTTAACAATAATAGTTTAATTAACCTTGAATCATGCGGCGGATGGTCTTTTCATCCACTTTGTCAATTATTGTAAAGTAAGTCAGGTTACGTTTCCGTTTGGTTGACTTCTTTGTCAGAATGTGACTTTTATAAGCATGCTTCCTTTTAATTTTACCGGATCCCGTCAGACTAAATCTTTTCTTTGCTCCGGATTTTGTTTTCATTTTTGGCATTGCTCAAAATGATTTTAAATGAATAATATAAATAGTTTAAAAAATCTGCTACTTCTTGGATGCTAAAATCATGATCATCCTTTTTCCTTCCAGTTTAGGGAGCTGTTCCACTTTAGCTACTTCTTCCAGCTCCTGGGCAAAACGCAGTAAAATGTATTCGCCCTGTTCTTTGTAGACGATGGATCTTCCTTTGAAGAAAACATCAACCTTAATTTTAGAACCTTCTTCGAGGAATTTGATTGCATGTTTCAGTTTGAAGTTGAAATCGTGCTCATCGGTGTTAGGTCCCAGTCTGATTTCTTTCACTACAACCTTTGCCGATTTGGCTTTGATTTCTTTCTGTTTCTTTTTCTGTTCGTAAAGAAACTTTTTGTACTCCATTACCTTGCAGACAGGAGGATTGGCCTTAGGTGAAATCTCTACCAAATCAAGCTCCAATTGTTCTGCCAGATTTAATGCATCCCGAAGCTGATAAATTCCGGCTTCTACATTATCTCCCACCAACCTGACTACAGGCGCAGTAATATGCCTGTTGATGTTGTGCGGATCTTCTTTTTTCTCGAACTTAGGGTTGTAACCCTTGCTTCTAAATTTTGCTATTGTGAAATCCTCCTGTAATTAGTTACTAAATAAGGTTATCTACGTTTTGTTCAATCAACTTTACAAAATCTTTAATTGCCATTGTTCCTAAATCGCCTTCTCCGTGCTTACGAACCGAAACTGTTTCTTCATCAGCTTCTTTTTCTCCGACGATCAGCATATAAGGAACTTTCTTAATTTCAGCATCCCTGATTTTTCTTCCGGTCTTTTCGCTTCTCTCATCAATCTGGGCGCGAATGTCAGAATTTTTCAGCAAATTTAAAACTTTTTCAGCATACTCCTGATATTTTTCACTGATAGGCAGAATAATAGCCTGAACAGGGGTAAGCCACAGCGGGAAGTTTCCTCCGCAATGTTCAATCAGCACTGCCACAAAACGCTCCATAGAACCAAAAGGTGCTCTGTGAATCATGACAGGTCTGTGTTTTTCGTTATCTGCACCAATGTATGACAAATCAAACCTTTCGGGCAGATTATAGTCAACCTGAATTGTTCCAAGCTGCCATTTGCGGCCCAGTGCATCCCGTACCATAAAGTCCATCTTTGGTCCGTAGAATGCAGCTTCCCCATATTCGATTACGGCATTCAGGCCACGCTCTTCAGCTACTTCTTTAATTGCAGTTTCTGCTTTTTCCCAATTTTCATCCGAACCGATGTATTTTTCCAAATTGTTTGGATCGCGAAGCGAAATCTGAATGATAACATCGTTGAAATTAAGGGCTTTGAAAATCTGCTGAATGATATCAATAACCCCGTTAAATTCATTTTTAATCTGATCGGGAGTACAGAAAATGTGTGCATCGTCCTGAGTAAATCCGCGAACACGGGTCAACCCGTGCAATTCACCGCTTTGTTCGTAACGGTAAACAGTACCGAACTCGGCATAGCGCAGGGGTAATTCTTTATAAGAATGCGGACTCGATTTATATATTTCGCAGTGATGCGGACAGTTCATAGGTTTCAGGAAGAATTCTTCGCCGTCAACTGGTGTTTTTATGGGTCGGAAAGATTCTTCACCGTATTTTTGATAATGCCCTGAAGTTTTATACAGATTTACATTACCAATATGTGGAGTGATTACGGGGCTGTAACCTGCTTTTTTCTGAACCTTTTTCAGGTACTGCTCAAGCCTTTCTCTAAGCTCTGCGCCTTTGGGTAGCCAAAGGGGTAACCCAAGACCTACATTTTGTGAAAATGTAAAGAGCTCCAGTTCTTTACCCAAAACACGATGGTCGCGTTTCTTAGCTTCTTCTAGCAATTCAAGGTATTCGGTAAGCTCTTTTTGCTTGGGAAAAGTAATGCCATAAATGCGGGTCAACTGTTTGCGTTTTTCATCGCCTTTCCAGTAAGCACCTGCAAGTTTGGTGAGCTTTACAGCTTTTATGAAACTGGTGTCTGGGATATGAGGCCCACGGCAAAGGTCGGTAAAATGACCACTTTCGTAAAAGGTAATTTCGCCGTCGGTGAGGCCGTCAATCAGCTCTAGTTTATATTCATCGCCTTTTTTAGCGAAGTATTTCTCTGCATCGGTTTTTGATACTTCCTTGCGGACATATTGCTGTTTTTCGCGTGCGAGTTCCAGCATTTTCTGTTCGATTTTGGGGAAATCTTTGTCGGAAATTTCGTAGCTGCCAAAATCAATATCATAATAAAATCCATTTTCAATATCAGGGCCAATACCGAACTTAACACCAGGGTAAAGCTGCTCTACAGCCTCAGCCATAAGGTGGGCAGAAGAGTGCCACATGGTAGCTTTTCCATCAAGATCATTCCATGTCAGAAGCTGAACATCAGCATCTTCGTTGATGGGTAATGTGGCATCCACAACTTTTCCGTTTACTTTAGCAGAAAGCACATTGCGGGCAAGGCCTTCGCTAATTTGCTTTGCTAAATCCAACGCAGTTGTTCCTTTATTAATCTGCTTTGTTGAACCGTCTGGTAATGTTACGTTTATCATTCTATTGGATAGATATCAAAAAATTGGGTGCAAAGGTAAGATTTTTTCTGAAATTAACATGAAGAAACAGGTTTTCTTAATATGCAACAGACTTGTGGTAAGAAACTGTTTCTCTGTTTTATTGAATCGGGAATTATGTGGAATTCAGGCATGGTCATTTAACCTTTGTACTTAAATCTTTAAACTTTAGCCTTTATACTTACGTTTACCAGCTCCCTCCGGCACCGCCGCCGCCGAATCCGCCACCGCCGAATCCACCGAATCCGCCGCCAAATCCGCCTCCGCCTCCGAAACCACCGCCTCCGCCGGAGAAATCGTTCCAGTTTCCACGGTGCCATCCGCCTCCCAGCATACTTCCCAGGAACAAAGCGGTCCAGAAAGAAGTGCCACGGTTTCCGACACTGTAGGAGTGTGCGTTACTAATCCTGATAAGAACAAAAATCATGAAAATAACCAGGAACGGAACCAGTGCTGCGAAAGGAGGATTTGCAGGATGCATTTTGTTGTATCCTTTAGCGCTGATTTCTCCTGACGCTATTTGCATAACGACATCGACAGTCTTATTGATCCCGGTATAGTAATCACCCTGACGGAAGGAGGGGATCATTTCATTTTCGACAATGTTTTTACAGGTAGCATCGGGGAGGGCTCCTTCCAGACCGTATCCGGGTGCAATAAAGGCACGACCCCGGCTCTCGCCGGTTTTCGGCTTGATAAGGATAACCACGCCATTGTCAAATTTCTTTTGTCCCACGCCCCATTGTTCACCCAGCTTTGTGGCGAACTCGTAAGGTTCAAGTCCGTTCAATGAGTTTACGGTTACTACCACAATCTGGTTTGAAGTGCTGTCGTTGAAGTAACGTAATTTATACTCTAAAGCGCTGACTTCCCCCTGGGTTAAAATTCCCGCCATGTCGTTTACAAGTCTGGGAGGATTAGGTCTTGGCGGAATATCTGAAGCCATCAATGGCGTCTGTAGGAGGAATAGAAATCCCATCAGGAGCCAAAGAGTTTGAATTCTTTTGAATGTCATTTGTTTTTTCCTTTTGTTACCTGTCGAATGAAATTTCATCAGGTAACTCGTTTATGTCATCAGAATGGTGGGGAAAATGTTTTTTAAGATGCTTGCCTGCTTCCAGGATTCCCACGGTAAGCCCTTCAGTGAATTGGTTTTCACTGAATTTCTTTCCCATGAGTTCTTTAATGTCATCCCAGAAGTTGGCCGGAACGGCTTTGTTGATACCGGAATCGCCTATAATGGCAAACTTCCGGCTTTTTACTGCCAGGTAAAACAGCACACCGTTCCGGAGTTCAGTCTGGTCCATTTTTAGTTTTTTGAATAAAAATGCAGTCC
The DNA here is from genome assembly GCA_014860665.1 of Bacteroidales bacterium. GTDB lineage: Bacteria > Bacteroidota > Bacteroidia > Bacteroidales > F082 > Sulfidibacterium. The sequence goes on from JACZJI010000136.1 coordinate 34,899, forward strand.
GGTCTAAAACATCTGCTTTGCAGTATGTTTCAATATGAACCCTGATTTCCCCAGAGGTATCTAACTCCGCGTTAAGGATTGCATTGACAATTTTTTCCTGATCTTCGTTAGAGAAAAACCTTCTTGCTGATGGGCTCATGATAAAATGATTTAATTAAAATTTGACCACAGGAGCTTTTTGCGCACCTGCTTCGGCCTTGAAATATGCTTTTTCCTTGAAGTTAAACATGCTTGCAAGCATATTCTTCGGGAACAAACTAATATACGTGTTATAGTCCTGCGTAACATCGTTAAATCGCCTTCTTTCAGTTGCAATTCGGTTTTCGGTACCTTCGAGCTGTGCCTGTAACTCCAGAAAATTCTGGTTGGCTTTCAGATCGGGATAACGTTCTACAACTACCATCAAACGGGACAGTGCCTGTGATAAACCGTCCTGAGCCTGTTGGAAGTTTTGTAAAGCCTGAGGACTTAAATTTTTAGCATCGATATTAACGGATGTGGCCTTGGCACGGGCTTCCACAACACCTTCCAGTGTTTCTTTTTCGTGGGTTGCGTAACCCTTAACCGTATTGACAAGGTTGGGGATCAAATCAGCGCGTCGCTGATAAACATTTTCAACCTGTGACCACTGAGCGCTTACCGCCTGCGATTTGGTAACAAATGTATTGTAGGTGTTTTTGATCCAGCCGTAGAAGATGATCACCACCAGTGCTACGACAATAATAACAATCCAGGATTTTTTCATTATTCGTGATTTAAAGCTAAATTAATTTAATTTTTATTGAACCTCGAAATTAAGACAAATATTGCTTCATTCGAAGGATAAAATTGAAGCATCCGGAGATATGATCCGAATGCTTCACAAACGTTTTAATGCTAGTATTATTCAACAATATGTATACTGCGTTTTACGAAGTCGTCGAGCTCCTTACCTTTAAGAAGGTTTTTGGAAAGCCGGGCAAGATCGTAAATCTGTTTTACGATTTCATCCTGGGCTTTTTCTTCTGTAAGTCCCAGGATTTTTTCCATAAGCGGATGGTTGGCATTAACAACTAAAGTGTAAGAATCAGGTAATCCACCTAATCCCATCATGGGGCTTCCGCCGATAGCTTCTATATCTTTCATGCGTCGCATGAACTCATTTTGAGTTATCGTAACGGGTATCTCGCTTTCGCTGAGATTTTCAAAGTTCACTTCAAAATGAGTTTTGTCAATGCATCTTTCAAAAACTGTCTTAAGCTGTTCTTTCTGTTTGTCATCCAGTTTGGAAGGTGCCTCATCTTCTTTTACGATCAGTTTGTCAATGGTATTGGAATCTACTCTTGCAAAAGAAGTGTCGGTGAATTTTTGTTCCAGCGAGTTGATAAAGTGCGGATCAAGAACACCGTCCATCAACAAAACATCGTAACCGCGATCCGTTGCATTTTGAATGTAGCTGTACTGATCGTCTGCGTTTGATGCATAGAGGTAAATCAGCTTTTTATCTTTATCGGTCTGTGTTTTTTCCACATGGTTTTTGTATTCCTCAAAAGTGAAGTACTGATCTTTAGTGTTCTTGAGCAATGCAAATTTTTCAGCCTTTTCGGTGAATTTGGGCTCAGAAATCATTCCATATTCAATGAAGATCTTAATGTCGTTCCATTTTTCTTCGAAAGACTTGCGGTCGCTTTTGAAGATTTCGCTCAGTTTGTCCGCCACTTTTTTAGTGATATAGCTGGAAATCTTTTTCACGTTCTGATCACTCTGGAGATAGGAGCGACTTACGTTCAAGGGAATATCCGGTGAATCGATTACCCCGTGCAACAGAGTCAGAAATTCAGGAACGATGCCTTCAACAGAATCGGTTACAAAAACCTGGTTGCTATACAGCTGGATTTTGTTTCTCTGTAATTCATAATCCTTTTTTACTTTCGGGAAATAAAGAATCCCGGTCAGGTTGAAAGGATAGTCAACGTTTAGATGGATGTAAAAAAGCGGCTCTTCAAAAGAGTAAGGATAAAGTTCTCTGTAAAAAGCTTTGTATTCTTCATCAGTAGCATCTGTTGGTGATTTTTTCCAGAGCGGGTTTGGATTGTTGATGATTTTGGGACGGGTAATTTCCTTGGTTTTCTGGTTTCCGTCTTTGTCTTTTTCGCCTTCAACAGGTTCGTGGACAGTTTCTGTCCCAAACTGAATCGGTACAGGAAGGAATTTACAGTATTTATTGAGCAGTTCATTGATACGGTAATCTTCCAGAAATTCTACATTGTCTTTATCAATATGAAGAATAATATCGGTTCCGCGATCTGCTCTGTCGTGATCTTCCATTTCATATTCCGGACTTCCGTCGCATTCCCAGCGGACTCCTTTAGTCTGACCGCCTTTTTTGTAAGTCTTGGAAATGATTTCAACTCTCTCGGAAACCATAAAAGAAGAATAAAATCCCAATCCAAAGTGACCTATAATGGCATTTTTCTCAGCTTCTGTTTTGGTCTTGAATTTCTTAACAAATTCTTCGGCACTGGAAAGAGCGATTTCGTTGATGTATTTGTTCATTTCATCAACAGTCATTCCGATACCGCGGTCCTTTACCGTGAGTGTTTTGGCTTTTTTGTCAACTTCAATTCGGATAGTCAGGTCGCCAAGATCTTCTTTGATCTTTCCCACGGATGCCAGTGTTTTCAGCTTTTGAGTAGCATCTACTGCATTAGAAATTAACTCTCTTAAAAAGATTTCATGATCTGAATAAAGAAATTTCTTGATGATGGGAAAAATATTTTCCGTCTGAATTCCAATCTTCCCTTTTGTTGTTGCCATATTCTTTCTGTTTAATGATTTACTTAATTTTTGAGATTAATGAAAATCAAATCGTGTGCCATGTCGGCAGAAGTGACATTTTGTCCCGCATTGGGTTAGTAAAAAAGATCAAAAGGGGAGTTTTTTATTGCCCATTTGTTTCTTTTTTTTGTGATTATTATCATATAAATAGGTAATCTCAAAAGCTATAAGAAAAACGCTACTCTATATCAGACATTTATATTGTATAGAATAAGAGTAATTAATTAATATGATATAAATCAATCTTTTAATTTGTCCCAATATCCCATCTAACATATATCAGTTTAATAAAAATTTTATGGAGTTGTTAAGTAAAATGTATCAACTTTTTGGAGGAGTCGAGACATCGAAATTTGAAAAAACTTAAAAAACGTTAAAAATTTACCCGAATTCGGGACTTGAAAACCCTATTTATCTGACTTAATTTTACTAAACTTTTAAAAAGATCATGTAATGTTTAGTGGGCATGAAATTTTTAATACGAAGATTTTGAGTTGGTAAAGATACGAAATTCTACTTAAAAACGGCATGAAATAAATGTCATTCTATCATGGAAATTGATGCTAAAATATTAATCCTGGAAGACCGAAGAGACAACGCTTCAAAAATGAAGGCGGTTCTCGAATCCGGTGGGTTTGATGTTGTTGGCATTGCCAGATGTGGTGAGGAAGCGATGGAGATGTTTAAAAAGGAACCGGTCGATCTTTTGATCTGTAGAATTGAGCTGGAAAGTGGTGAAATATCAGTAAAATTTGTAAAAAGAGTGTTAAAGAAAAGGCCAGTTCCTTGTGTTTTTGTTACCTCATTGGATTATGATGGTTTGCTGAAAAGAAATATTGATAATTTTCCGGAATTTGTCATAACACTGCCCGTTACTGATATGCAACTTGCGACAGCTGCAAAATGTGCATTACATAAATATGACTGTTTACCCCATTTAAGTGAAGACCCTGTTCCTACCAACCGAGAGCTTGATATAATCTTACAACTAGCCAAAGGGAAATCATCGAAGGAAATTGCTGATAAACTTTGTGTTTCTTACGAAACGGTGAAATCTCACAAGAAAAATATCTTTAGAAAATTTAATATTTCATCTGGATACGAAACTATTGCCCTGGCGTATAAGAACAATTGGCTTTCGATATGGATCTCGATTCTGAATGTGGTATGTTTTGCTGAAGGATTAGTACAAGACGTTTTATAATTTATTACTCTGCCAAAAGTTCCAATTTTTTTAATTAAAAATCAGAAAGTAAGATTGATTTAATTCTTACGATCCAGCCTTAAATATTAACATTTATTCCCAATAAAATTTTTCCGAAAAAGGAATGCCCTTATAACCAGGTTAGAAATGAAAACCACGAACCTTTATTCTAAAGTTCATTTTGTAACCATAAAATTCAGGATTCGATTTTTAAATTGACGTTTTAATTCCGCTTTTATCCTTGTCGTAGATTTTTGTGGGGATGAGGTCTTTTATTGAAAGATTATGTCTTTTTATAGAGTTCTCATCTCCTGATATTTCAGTAAAAAATCAAGGATAATTCTTTTCCGAAATTTCCCCCGATCGGGGGATTGTTTCATGTATAAGCTTGGAGTAGTTTTGTTTGTTAAGAGTGATAAAGTATTGTCACATCTGCTTTTTTACAGTGGGGTTGTAGAAAAATTAGGTGTCAAATGAATAAACATTATTGTCGACAAAGCTTGCAAATTAAAAAGCCGTTTATGAAAAATATTAATAACTAAGAAATGCTTAAATGCAAGCCCAGGGTTTAACTCCCCGATAGATAATGAGACTCTTTTATGAACTAAATCTAACTATCATGAAAAAATTATTCTTAATACTTCTTGCAGCTTTAACAATTATCAGCTGTAATAAAAAGCCAGACCCGGTTTCTTCTCTTTCAACACAGGATGTTTCGTTTGGAATTGAAGAGATTAATTCTAATGCTGGTTTAAAAGCGTCTCCTGCCGATGGCTGGAATTGTGCAACCATAAATCCCGATCATGCCTGGATCACAATTACAGCACCAGATGGCACTAAGTCGGACTATTATCCTCAGCTATTTACGCTGGATGGAAAACTTTACACGCAATCTATCAAACTTCCGGTTCTTGCAGATGATGGAAAATATACTGTCAATTCTTTCTTATTATATAAGGAGTCTGATGGGCAAGCCGGATATTCGACAAGTGATACTATTGTTTACGGAACACCAATGGCCAATTCTGAATTTGCAGTTTATGTGGATAAACCCGTGACATTTCAGTTTGGCGTGACTGCTTTTTCCAAAGCAGAAATTTCTGTGCAGGTACTGTGTTTTAATCCTGCCGTATATCAGTCATTTGGTTTTGAGTGGTACAGCGTACAGAGAATTGCGGTGAGATTATTCAAATTCTTTGGCGATTTGTGTTTAAATGCTGATCCTTATTCACCATCTGATTATGTTTATTCTCTCTATGATCAGCCACAGCTTCCATTAGGAGTTCAGGTTGATGTGCCGATTCTTGTGAAAATGCGCGTTTATAAAAATGGGGTAGAGGTTCCTTACTCTCCATTTACCAATGCAACTCTGGCAACAAACTATGGAGTTGGAGCACCACTTATAGTATATTATCCGGATAATCTGGATATCCCGAATGAAGTCTTTACGTTCGAACTCTATATTTTAGTGAAAAATGCAGGAGGATCTTTCAGTTATCAGCTTTATAATACTTTTAACTGTATTGACGATGGTCCTTTGATGGATGGTGAAACTCCTGTTCCCAATATGTTTGATGATGTATTACTTTATTATGCATTGGGAACATGTGATAACAGCCCTACAGATTTGATCTTTAACTGGAAACCTCAACTTACTGATGTAACGGTTCAGGCTGCTGACCTTGTTAATGGACCATTAGTTGTTAATGGGCTTCCTAACGATCAGGTTTTTTATAAAAATGCTAATTGGTTCTTCTATAATGATGAAACTGATGAAATAGATAATACATTAGGGTCGTTTGTTGTTGGCCCTGATACGCCACCCTTAGGTGCAGGGAGTGCACAAATTACCGTTTCCGGTACCGAACGACGAAATCTTGCAACATTCCAGTTTGCGGGAACTCCTTTAACCACTATTACCACACTTAAATTTAGTACTTACAATCCTACTTCTGGAAACGGAGGTTCGGCCTCTTCTTCAGGCTTCTTGTTCTTTAACGTAGATTTCAATGGGTCTGATACCTGGCAGAATCGTTTAATTTTTGTACCCTCTGCTGCTGAGGTGGCTCAGAACACATGGCAGGAATGGGATGCTCTTCAGAATGGAGATGCACTCTGGTCATGGTCTGGACTAACAGCTAATGGTGGCTCTAATACTCAGTGGCCTGATGGAAGTACCGATACTTATCGTACGTGGAGTGATATCCTGACTGCATTTCCTAATGCCCGCATAGCTTTAGCCAATGGCTTACTTGGAATAAGAGTGGGATCTCCAAATCCTGATGGTTTTACAGAAAACATCGATGCTTTTAAATTCGGAATTGGTTTATCATTTATCACTTTCGACTTTGAACCTACACCTTGACAATGTAACAGGACAGGAAACGGAAAAGCTCCGTTTCCTGTCTTTATAAAAATTAAATGGAACTCAAATGATTTTGTCTCTCTGGCTTTCGAACCAGGAATTTTAATTTCTCACGAAAAAATAGAAATAAACACAAAATCTAAACAATTGATAATCCCCACCTGGGGATTAATTGGCGTTATAAACTGAGATGGTTTTGTTAAAGCAAACCTAAATATGTCACAAGTTCTGTA
>JACZJI010000137.1 GCA_014860665.1 Bacteroidales bacterium
GTTCATTAACATTGTGAAAAAAAATGGGGGGATACCGAAGCGGTCAAACGGGGCAGACTGTAAATCTGTTGGCTTAGCCTTCGGAGGTTCGAATCCTCCACCCCCCACCAGAAGGTTTTGAAATCATTAAAAGGTTAAGGACAAAAATTAATATAAAATTCTTTTACTTAGCCTTTTAATTTTTGATGTAACTTTACAAGCGGGAGTAGCTCATCTGGTAGAGCGACAGCCTTCCAAGCTGTAGGTGGCCGGTTCGAGCCCGGTTTCCCGCTCTGGTTCGCCGGGGTAGCTCAGGGGTAGAGCACTTCCTTGGTAAGGAAGGGGTCGCGAGTTCAATTCTCGCTCTCGGCTCGAGAAGAAATGAGGTAAAAAAGAGAAACAAACATTAAATTTTAACATTTTTGCTATGGCTAAAGAAAAATTCGAACGTTCCAAACCGCACGTAAATATTGGGACTATTGGTCACGTTGACCATGGAAAAACCACATTAACTGCTGCCATTACATTAACACTTCAAAGCAAAGGTTTGGCAGAGTTTAAGTCATTTGATTCAATTGACAACGCTCCTGAAGAAAAAGAAAGGGGTATTACTATTAATACTGCTCACGTTGAGTATCAGACAGAAAATCGTCACTATGCTCACGTTGACTGTCCTGGCCACGCTGACTACGTTAAAAACATGGTTACTGGTGCTGCCCAGATGGACGGTGCGATTTTGGTTGTAGCAGCAACTGACGGACCTATGCCTCAGACCCGTGAGCACATCTTGCTTGCACGTCAGGTAGGTGTTCCCCGTATCGTTGTTTTCATGAACAAAGTTGACATGGTTGATGATGAAGAGCTGCTGGAACTTGTTGAAATGGAAATTCGTGATTTGTTGACTTTTTATCAGTTTGATGGTGATAATACTCCTGTTATCCAAGGTTCTGCTCTTGGTGCTTTGAACCAGGAACCAAAATGGGTTGATAAAATTATGGAACTGATGGCTGCATGTGATGAGTGGATTCCATTGCCAGTTCGTGACGAGCACAAACCTTTCCTGATGCCTGTTGAAGACGTTTTCTCAATCACCGGACGTGGAACTGTTGCTACCGGTCGTATTGAAACTGGTATCATTCACACTGGCGACCCGGTAGAAATCATCGGTATGGGTGCAGAAAAAATGAAATCTGTTGTAACCGGAGTTGAAATGTTCAGAAAGATTCTTGACCAAGGTCAGGCTGGTGACAACGCAGGTCTTTTGCTCCGTGGTGTTGATAAAGAGGAAATTAAAAGAGGGATGGTTATTTCCGCTCCTGGTTCAGTAACTCCTCACCACCATTTCAAAGCTGAGGTTTATATCCTCAAAAAAGAAGAAGGTGGACGTCATACTCCATTCCACAACAAATATCGTCCTCAGTTCTATTTTAGAACAACTGACGTAACTGGTGAAATTATGCTTCCGGAAGGTGTAGAAATGGTTATGCCTGGTGATAACCTCACTATCGATGTTAACCTGATTTCTGACATCGCTATGGACAAAGGATTGAGATTTGCAATCCGTGAAGGTGGCCGTACTGTTGGAGCAGGTCAGGTAACAGAAATTCTTGACTAATAACTTTTTCATTATATACTTTGAATGGGTTCGGTAGTGAATTCTGCCGGGCCATTTAAAGTGTAATAAGGATACGGGTGTAGCTCAATTGGTAGAGTAGCGGTCTCCAAAACCGTTGGTTGTGGGTTCGATTCCTACCACCCGTGCAAAACATTCAGAACAATGGCAAAATTTAGTATTGTTTCGTACCTTAAAGAGGTCAATAACGAATGGATGCATAAAGTATCCTGGCCAACTTGGAGTGAGCTGCAGAATAGCGCAATTGTGGTGTCCATTGCTTCCCTATTAATAGCCTTTACGGTTTATTTGATGGACGTCTCTTTTTCAACAATTCTGGAAAGGTTTTACGGCCTTTTCTAAATGTTGATTGTGCTGTTCGAATTTATATATATATTAACTTGTTAATGGACTAATCTGAACTAAACTGTATAATGAGCGAAGAATCCGGTAAAAAGTGGTACGTCGTTAGGATTATCAGCGGAAAAGAAAAACGAGTTAAGGAATACATGGAAAGCGAAATTAATCGTCTGAATCTTGAGGATTATATATCGCAGGTACTGATTCCGACTGAAAAAGTTTATCAGATCCGTAAAGGGAAAAAAATCAGCAAAGAGCGGAATTATTTCCCAGGATATATCCTTGTTGAAGCTGAACTCTCAGGTGAGATTCCTCATATTATAAGGAACATCCCTGATGTTTTAGGTTTTCTGGGTACCCGTGGTGAAGCCGATCCACTCCGCCCTTCAGAAGTGAAACGTATACTTGGAAAAGTAGACGAACTTGCTGAGCAGAGTGAAGAGGTTAATATTCCTTTCATCGTTGGAGAAACCGTCACAGTAATTGACGGTCCGTTCAACAGTTTTAGTGGTGTTATTGAGGAGATCAATGAAGAGAAGAAAAAACTAAAGGTTATGGTTAAAATCTTTGGTAGAAAAACACCGCTGGAACTTGGTTTTATGCAGGTTGAAAAAGAATAGTTATTAACGATCATTTTTAATTTTAAACATTGGGTTTAAAATGGCAAAAGAAATTAGTGGTTTAATAAAATTACAGATTAAGGGCGGAGCCGCAAACCCATCACCTCCGGTAGGTCCTGCATTAGGTGCAAAAGGGGTGAACATCATGGAATTCTGTAAACAGTTTAATGCTCGTACGCAGGATCAGGCCGGAAAGGTCGTTCCTGTGATCATTACTGTTTATAAGGATAAGACCTTTGAGTTCATTCTGAAAACGCCTCCTGTTGCTGTACAGATTATGGAACTTGCAAAACTGAAAAAAGGTTCTGCAGAATCCAACAGAGCAAAAGTTGGAAGTATCACTTGGGATCAGGTAAAGGCAATTGCTGAATCCAAAATGGTGGACTTGAATGCTTTTACCATTGAATCTGCTATGCGCATGGTTGCAGGAACTGCAAGAAGTATGGGTGTAACTGTTAAAGGCGAGTTCCCTAAAAATTAATAATCTGTTAACAGGAGGAGAATATGGCAAAATTGACAAAAAAACACAAGGAAGCTTTGACCAAATTCGAAAAGAGTAAACAGTACTCCTTAGCAGAAGCAGTTAAATTAGTTAAAGACATTACTTATACCAAATTTGACGCTTCAGTGGATATAAGTGTACGTTTGGGCGTTGACCCCAGAAAAGCTAACCAGATGGTTCGAGGTTCTGTAACCTTACCCCATGGTACTGGTAAAGATCTGAAGGTTCTCGTTCTCTGTACACCAGATAAGGAGGAAGAGGCAAAAGCTGCCGGTGCCGACTATGTCGGATTGGATGATTATATCCAGAAGATCAAAGATGGTTGGACCGATGTTGATGTTGTAATTACTATGCCCAGTGTTATGCCTAAAGTAGGTGCGTTGGGTAGGATTTTAGGTCCTCGTGGTTTGATGCCAAACCCGAAAACGGGGACGGTTACCATGGAAGTTGGACAGGCTGTAAGTGCTGCCAAAGCTGGTAAAATTGATTTTAAAGTTGATAAGTTTGGTATTGTGCATTCATCAATTGGAAAAGTGAGTTTCGACGCACAGAAACTGGTTGATAATATCACGGAAACCATGCATATGATCTTGAAATTAAAACCTGCTGCAGCTAAAGGTACTTATGTTCATAGCATTTATGTTTCCAGCACCATGAGTCCGGCTGTCGCTGTTGACCCGAAATCAATTACTGCTGCATAACGATATAAACAAGCGATTGTTATGATAAAAAAAGATAAAAAAGAACTGATTGATTCCTTAACTGAACAGTTACAGGCTAACGCAAACTTCTATCTTGCTGATGTTTCAACCATGAATGCGGCTGATACCAGCAGATTGAGAAGAATGTGCTTCAACAAGGGAATACAACTGCGTGTTGTTAAAAACACCTTGCTGAAGAAGGCAATGGAACAGGTAGATAGGGAATATAATGGGTTAGATGTTGCACTGAAAGGTCATACATCATTAATGTTCGCTGAGACAGGAAATGCTCCTGCAAAACTGATTAAGGAGTTCAGAAAAAAATCCGAGTATCCTGTTTTAAAGGCTGCTTTCATTGAAGACATGGTTTATGTTGGAGATAATCAATTGGATTTTCTGGCTGCTATCAAATCTAAAAACGAACTTATTGCTGATGTGGTCGCACTGTTGCAATCACCTGTTAAGAATGTTGTTTCAGCATTACAATCCGGTGGTCAAAAACTTTCCGGAATTCTCGAAACTTTATCAGAAAAGACTGAATAAGGTTACTGAAATAAAAAGAAATAAAATACGAATTAGTAAACAATTAAATAATAACGAAAATGGCAGATTTAAAAGCATTTGCAGAACAGTTAGTTAATCTTACAGTTAAAGAAGTTAATGAATTGGCTGAAATTCTGAAGACTGAATATGGTATTGAACCCGCAGCTGCTGCAGTAGCTATTGCTGCTCCCGGTGCTGCCGGTGAAGCTGCTGCTGTTGAAGAAAAAACATCTTTCGATGTGATTCTCAAAAGCGCTGGTCAGTCTAAATTAGCTGTTGTAAAATTAGTTAAAGAATTGACAAGCCTTGGACTGAAAGAATCCAAAGAATTAGTTGACTCTGCGCCTAAAGCTATTAAAGAAGGTGTGACTAAAGATGAAGCTGAAGCCTTGAAAGCACAGTTGGAAGAAGCTGGTGCAGAGGTGGAGGTGAAGTAATATTTCTTCTACAAAAAATGACGTAACCTCTATCCCGAATTTCGGGATAGAGGTTTGCGCCTATTTGTTCTTATACGTCTTCTTTTATTTTTTCGCCGACATAAAATATACCTTGTCGGCACAGTTCATAACTTAAAACTATTGCACCTTGGCTGGAACCAAAACTGATAGAATCAATTTCACATCAACGAAGAATCAATTGCCCTACCCGGATTTTCTTGATGTTCAGTTAAAATCATTTCAAGATTTTTTTCAATTGGAAACGAATACGGAAAATCGTACCAACGAGGGCCTTTTTAAAGTGTTTTCCGAAAACTTTCCTATCACCGATGCTAGAAATAATTTTGTACTTGAATTTCTGGACTATTTCGTTGATCCTCCCCGGTACACTATAGACGAGTGCCTTGACCGCGGTTTAACTTACAGCGTACCCCTGAAAGCCAAACTTAAACTTTATTGTACAGACCCTGAACATGAAGATTTTGAAACTATTGTTCAGGACGTGTATCTTGGCATGATTCCGTATATGACTCCAAGGGGAACCTTTGTCATAAATGGCGCTGAACGCGTTATAGTATCTCAGTTGCACCGCTCTCCTGGTGTGTTTTTCGGGCAACACAGACATGCTAACGGAACACAATTGTTCTCTGCCAGAATTATTCCGTTTAAGGGCTCTTGGATTGAGTTTTCAACGGATATTAATAACGTGATGTATGCTTACATCGACCGTAAAAAGAAATTACCTGTAACTACCTTACTTAGAGCTATCGGGTACGAAACCGACCACGATATTTTAGAGATCTTTGATCTTGCAGAAGAAGTAAAAGTTAGTAAAGCAGCTTTAAAAAGAATTCAAGGCAGAAGCCTTGCAGCTCGTGTGGTTCGTTCATGGTTTGAAGATTTTGTTGATGAGGATACGGGTGAAGTTGTTACCATTGAACGTAACGACGTAATTATTGAGCGTGAGACCGTTATAGATAAGGATCACGTTCAGCAGATTCTTGATGCTGGTGTTAAGACCATTCTTCTTCATAAGGATGACGAAAGTATTAATGATTATGCTGTGATCTTTAATACTTTGCAAAAAGATACTACTAACTCTGAAAAGGAAGCTGTTGAATATATTTATTTCCAGTTGCGTAATGCACTACCACCTGATGAAGAAACTGCACGTAGCATCTTTGAAAGATTATTCTTCTCAGACAAGCGTTATGACCTGGGAGAAGTTGGTCGTTACAGGATCAATAAAAAGCTTGAAATCGACACCTCAATGGATATAAGGGTTCTTACAAAGCAGGATATTGTTTTGATTATTAAACATCTTATCAAGCTTTTGAACCAGAAGACCATCGTTGACGATATTGACCACCTGAGTAATCGTAGGGTTCGTACAGTAGGAGAACAGTTGTACGGGCAGTTTGGTGTTGGTTTGGCACGTATGGCACGAACGATTCGTGAGCGAATGAATGTCCGCGACAACGAAGTGTTTACTCCTGCAGATTTGATCAATGCAAAAACACTTTCCTCGGTTATTAATTCATTTTTTGGTACCAATGCTTTGTCCCAGTTTATGGATCAAACCAATCCTTTGTCGGAAATTACTCACAAAAGAAGAATTTCTGCTTTGGGACCTGGCGGTTTGTCTCGTGAAAGAGCTGGATTTGAGGTTCGTGACGTTCACTATACCCACTATGGTCGATTGTGTACCATTGAAACTCCTGAAGGACCTAACATTGGTTTGATTTCTTCACTTTGTGTTTATGCTACAATCAACCACCTTGGATTTATTGAAACTCCTTACCGAAAGGTTGTAAAAGGTGTAATTGATTACGAACATGAACCGATTTCATTGAGTGCAGAAGAGGAAGAAGATAAAATTATTGCACAGGCCAATACGGTTGTGGATGAAAGAGGAACTTTTGTAAATGAAAAAGTAAAAGTTCGGTATCAGGCTGACTATCCTATTACACCACGTGAGGAAGTTGACTTGGTTGACATTGCACCTAACCAGATTGCATCTATAGCTGCTTCGTTAATTCCCTTCCTGGAGCATGACGATGCTAACCGTGCCCTCATGGGATCAAACATGATGCGTCAGGCAGTTCCGTTGTTGAATCCTGAGGCTCCTATCGTCGGTACAGGAATTGAACCTTATGTTGCCCGCGATTCAAGAGTTTTGGCTGCTGCAGAAGGTGACGGTGTTGTGGAATATGTCGATTCAAAGAAAATTGTAATCCGTTATTCCCGTGGTGAGCTTGAAAAACTTGTAAGTTTTGATGATGATATAAAGGAATATCCTTTGATTAAATTCCAAAGGACGAACCAGAATACCTCAATTAACTTGCGTCCAATTGTCAGGGTAGGTGACAAAGTGACAAAAGGTGAGCCATTGTGCGAAGGTTATGCTACTGAAGGTGGCGAACTGGCATTGGGACGTAACGTGATGGTGGCTTTTATGCCCTGGAAAGGTTACAATTATGAGGATGCTATCGTTATCTCTGAAAAAATTGTAAAAGAAGATATCTTTACTTCAGTCCATATTGAAGAATTTACTTTGGATGTTCGTGATACCAAACGTGGTATAGAAGAACTGACCAATGATATCCCGAATGTTAGTGCTGAGGCTACCAAAGATCTCGACGAAAATGGTCTGATCAGAGTTGGAGCTGAAGTGAAAGAAGGAGATATTTTGATTGGAAAGATTACCCCTAAAGGGGAAAGTGATCCGACACCTGAAGAAAAACTGTTGCGAGCCATTTTCGGTGACAAGGCAGGTGATGTGAAGAATGCTTCCCTTAAAGCACCGCCGTCACTGGAAGGTGTTGTAATCGGAAAACATCTTTTCTCCAGAGCAGTTAAAAGCTCAAAATCAAAGACAAAAGAGAAAGAAATCGTTCAGCAGTTAGATGATGAGTATAACAAGCTTTTCGCTGACCTGAAAACGAAACTGGTTGATAAACTTACTGTTATTGTAAGTAACCGTACTTCACAAGGTGTTACTAACAACTTTGGTGAAGTAATGGTTGCCACAAAAACCAAGTTTACTCAGAAGATCCTCCATGGGCTAGATTATACTACTATTAATCCAAGTAAATGGACAACTGATAAGGATAAGAACGACCTGATCAAAACTTTGTTGAACAACTATCTTATCAAATACAAAGAATTGCTCGGAGTTTACAACAGAAAGAAATTTGTTGCTGCTGTTGGCGATGAACTTCCCAATGGTATTGTCCAAATGGCTAAAGTTTACATTGCTAAGAAACGTAAACTTAAAGTTGGTGATAAGATGGCTGGTCGTCACGGAAACAAAGGTATTGTTGCCAAAATAGTCCGTGAAGAAGACATGCCGTTCATGGCAGATGGAACGCCTGTTGACATTGTTCTGAACCCGTTGGGTGTACCTTCTCGTATGAACCTGGGGCAGATCTATGAAACTGTTTTGGGTTGGGCCGGAAAGAAATTGGGGGAGAAATTTGCTACTCCAATTTTCGATGGTGCTTCTTTGGAACAGATCAACGAATATATGAGTAAAGCCGGACTTCCTGAAAATGGAAGTGTGTATCTCTATGATGGTGGTACAGGAAAACGTTTTGATCAACCTGCTACAGTAGGTTACATCTACATGATCAAGTTGCACCACCTGATCGACGATAAGATGCACGCCCGTTCTATTGGACCTTACTCATTGATTACTCAACAGCCTTTGGGTGGTAAAGCTCAGTTTGGAGGTCAACGTTTTGGTGAAATGGAGGTTTGGGCATTGGAGGCCTTTGGAGCTGCCAATATCCTTCAAGAAATACTTACAGTGAAATCCGACGACGTAACCGGAAGAGCCAAAGCTTATGAAGCGATAGTGAAAGGTGAAAACATGCCGCAGGCCGGTATGCCGGAATCCTTCAACGTTCTTGTTAACGAGTTGAGGGGATTGGGATTGGATATCAGCTTCAGTAAATAATTAATATTTGATTTTTAAAAACATATTCAGATATGGCTTTCAGACAAGACAGTAAAGTACCAGAAACTTTCGATAAAATTACTATAGGTCTCGCTTCACCGGAGTCGATCCTTGAGCGCTCACATGGAGAAGTGTTGAAACCTGAAACCATAAACTATCGTACCTATAAACCGGAGCGGGACGGACTGTTTTGCGAACGTATCTTCGGACCGGTAAAGGATTATGAATGCCACTGCGGAAAATACAAACGCATTCGTTATAAAGGGATTGTTTGCGATCGTTGTGGTGTTGAAGTTACCGAAAAAAAGGTAAGACGCGAAAGAATGGGACATATTGAGCTGGTAGTACCTGTGGTTCACATTTGGTTCTTCCGTTCGTTACCCAATAAAATTGGTTCATTGCTTGGTATGCAAACCAAGAAGCTGGAGTCCATCATCTACTTTGAACGCTATGTGGTGATCAACCCTGGTGTGAAGGAAGCTGACGGTATTAACAGAATGGATTTTCTTACAGAAGAAGAATATCTCGATATTATCGATACTCTTCCCCAGGGAAATCAGTACCTAGATGATGATGACCCGGATAAGTTTGTTGCAAAAATGGGTGCAGAAGCTATTCATGACCTCCTTGCCCGTCTTGACCTTGACAAAGAATCTTTCGAACTGAGACATAAGGCTAATACCGAAACTTCACAGCAAAGAAAAGCTGAAGCACTGAAAAGACTTCAGGTTTTTGAAGCTTTCCGTGAAGCAAGGGGCAGGAAAGAAAATCGTCCGGAATGGATGATTATTAAGATCGTTCCTGTGATTCCTCCGGAATTGCGTCCTCTGGTTCCTTTGGATGGTGGTCGTTTTGCAACGTCTGACCTGAACGATTTGTATCGTAGGGTAATCATTCGTAACAATAGGTTGAAAAGACTCATTGAGATCAAAGCGCCTGATGTAATTATGCGTAATGAAAAACGTATGCTTCAGGAAGCAGTGGATTCGTTGTTGGATAACTCTAGAAAATCCAGCGCAGTTAAAACCGAATCCAACAGACCTCTGAAATCTTTGAGCGACAGTTTGAAAGGAAAACAAGGTCGTTTCCGTCAGAACCTTCTTGGTAAACGTGTTGACTATTCTGGCCGTTCGGTTATCATCGTAGGTCCCAACCTGAAATTGAATGAATGCGGTTTGCCAAAAGATATGGCGGCCGAATTGTATAAACCTTTTATCATCCGCAGATTGCTGGAACGCGGTATTGTTAAGACCGTGAAGTCTGCAAAGAAAATCGTAGAGCGTAAGGATCCTGTGGTTTGGGATATCCTTGAAAATATCCTGAAAGGGCATCCCGTTCTGCTGAACCGTGCTCCTACTTTGCACCGCTTAGGTATACAGGCTTTCCAGCCAAAGCTGGTAGAAGGTAAAGCTATCCAGTTACACCCGTTGGCATGTACGGCTTTCAACGCCGACTTCGACGGTGACCAGATGGCTGTTCACTTGCCTTTAGGTAATGCTGCTATTCTTGAAGCCCAGATTTTGATGCTGGCTTCGCACAATATTTTGAATCCTGCAAACGGTGCCCCTATTACTGTTCCTTCACAGGACATGGTTTTGGGTTTGTATTATATCACAAAAGCACGTAAAAGCAGTGAAGCTCATCCTGTAAAAGGAGAGGGAATGACTTTCTATTCTCCTGAGGAAGTAAGGATAGCTTACAACGAAGAAGTGGTTGACTTGCATGCCATTATCAAGGTTAAGGTAAATGTTAAAGAAGATGGTAAATTAGTAAACAGACTGATTGAAACTACTGTTGGCCGGGTTATTTTTAATGAAAAAGTACCTGAAGACTATGGTTATATTAATCAGTTGTTGACTAAAAAGGCCCTGCGTGATATTATTAGTGATGTATTGAAAGAAACCGGAAATGCTGTTACAGCTAAATTCCTTGATGATATTAAGGATCTTGGTTATTATATGGCTTTCGTAGGTGGACTTTCATTTAACCTGAACAACATTATTATCCCAACAATCAAGGAAGAGCTTATAACCAAGGCAAACCAGGAAGTTGAGGAAGTGTTGAACAACTATAACATGGGTTTCATCACTAACAATGAGCGTTACAACCAGATTATTGATATTTGGACACACACCAACTCTCATCTTACAAATACAGTGATGAGGGAATTGTCAAGCGATGATGACGGATTTAATCCTGTTTACATGATGCTTGATTCTGGTGCCCGTGGTTCTAAAGAGCAGATTCGTCAGCTTTCCGGTATGCGCGGTCTGATGGCTAAACCTCAGAAATCAGGTGCTGTGGGTAATGAAATTATCGAAAACCCGATTCTTTCTAACTTCAAAGAAGGATTGTCAGTTTTGGAATACTTTATTTCTACTCACGGTGCTCGTAAAGGTCTTGCCGATACCGCTTTGAAGACTGCTGACGCAGGTTACCTGACACGTAGGTTGGTAGACGTTTCACAGGATGTTATTATTTCTGAAAAAGACTGCGGTACATTGCTTGGTTTGACCATCACGGCTCTGAAGAAAAACGAAGAAGTAGTAGAAACTCTTTACGATCGTATCTTAGGTCGTGTTGCACTGCATGATGTATATCATCCGTTAACAGGTGACATTATCGTTAAAGGTGGAGAAGAAATTACCGAAGCTGTGGCTCAGAAAATTGAAGATTCACCTATTGAAAGTGTTGAAATTCGTTCAGTACTTACTTGCGAGTCTAAACATGGTGTTTGTGCTAACTGTTACGGAAGAAACCTCGCTTCTGGGCGTATGGTTCAGAAAGGAGAAGCTGTGGGTGTTATTGCTGCACAATCAATTGGTGAGCCTGGTACACAGTTGACACTGCGTACTTTCCACCAAGGGGGTACCGCTTCTAACGTAGCTGCCAACTCAAAGATTGAAGTGAAATACGACGGGACTCTTGAAATTGAAGAACTTCGGACTGTCCCTTACGAAGATAAGGGTGGTCAGAAATATGATGTGGTTACCGGACGTTCTGCTGAAATGAAGATCGTTGATGCCAAAACTGGTGTTATCTTGTCTTCAGGAAATATTCCTTACGGTTCTAAACTTTATTTTAAAGATGGTGCCGGGGTGAAAAAAGGTGATTTAATTGCAGAATGGGATCCATTTAATGCTGTTATTTTATCTGAAGTTTCCGGCAAAATCAGTTTTACAAATATTGTAGAAGGCCAAACATACCGTGTTGAATCTGACGAACAAACGGGATATTTTGAAAAGGTTGTTGTTGAATCAAAGGTTAAGGCAAAGAACCCTTTCATTAGAATTCTGGGTAAAGATGGGAGCGAACTTAAAACTTATGACTTGCCGGTGGGTGCTCACATAATGGTGGAAGACGGTCAGGATATTATGGCCGGTGATCTCCTTGTAAAAATCCCGCGTGCATTTGGTAAGGCTGGTGACATCACCGGTGGTTTGCCACGAGTAACAGAACTTTTCGAAGCCCGTAATCCTTCTGATCAGGCTGTTGTTTCTGAAATCGACGGTGTGGTTTCTTTTGGTAAAAAGCTGAAAAGAGGAAATCGTGAAGTCATCATTACTTCAAAAACCGGAGAAGAAAAACGTTATCTTGTTCCGACCAGTAAACAGATTCTGGCTCAGGAAAATGACTTCGTGAAGGCAGGCGCCCAGTTGTCTGATGGGGCTATTACTCCGGCAGATATTCTGGCTATCAAAGGACCCATGGCTGTTCAGGAGTACATTGTTAATGAAGTTCAGGAAGTTTATCGTCTCCAGGGTGTAAAAATAAACGACAAACATTTTGAAGTTATCGTTCGTCAGATGATGCGTAAGGTTCAGGTTGAGGATCCGGGTGATACCCGTTTCCTTGAAGGAGAGCTCGTCAATAAGACTACTTTCCAGGAAATGAACGACGAAATCTTTGGAATGAAAGTCGTTGTGGATCGTGGTGACTCTGATAACGTGAGAGAAGGGGAAATTGTTACGGCAAGAAAATTGCGTGATGAAATTTCCACTCTTAAACGTCGCGATAAAAAACTGGTAGTAGCAAGAGATGCTCAACCTGCAACTGCTTTCCAAGTGTTGCAAGGAATTACAAGAGCTTCGTTGCAAACTGATAGCTGGATTTCTGCAGCATCATTCCAGGAAACTACCAAGGTGCTTACTTCAGCTGCTATTAGCGCTAAACAAGATGACTTGTTGGGTCTGAAGGAAAACGTAATTGTTGGACATAAGATTCCTGCTGGTACTGGTTTGAAAGAATACGAAGACCTGATTGTAGGTTCCAGGGAAGATTATGAAGTACTTACCACAGGAAGAGAATCCGACGTGGAAGTTGATGCTGAACTGGAATAAATATATTGTTTGTCCGGGGGAATTTCTCCCGGACAAATTTTAATAAAAAGTTATGGAAGAAAATATTAATCAGGGACAAATCAATATTGAACTGAGCGAAGAGATTGGAGAAGGAATTTATTCTAACCTGGCTATCATTACTCATTCGCAGGCAGAATTCATTGTTGACTTTGTGAAATTGATGCCCGGAGTTCCAAAAGCAAAAGTGAAATCAAGGATAATCCTGACGCCTGAGCACGCCAAGAGGCTTTATAAAGCTTTACAGGACAATATCAGGAAATTTGAATCAATGAATGGGCCAATCAAAGACAGCCCTGAAGGTGGAGTCCCGCCATTTTCATTTGGCGGACCTAAAGCCGAAGCTTAAAAAATAAAAACCTCCCTAAAAGGGAGGTTTTTTTATGATATTTCATTATGAACTTATCTGTTGTTGAGTTTAATAAATTCAGCCATGGCTTTAAAAACACGATCACGGACTTCTTGTTTGGAAAGCGTCAAATCATGAACTCCGCCATCAAAAGATTTCTGCTGAACTTTTTTACCAATGTCATTAGAAAAAGCTTCTATTTCTTTCACATTCAGCACAGAATCGGTGCCTTGCATATCTGGCCGGTAATTTCCCGGCTTTACACTTTTCCTTGAATACATTACCAATACCGGACATTGTATATCTAATCCCTGCTGGAGTTTTGTGTGGGCCAAATGGATTGCCCTTATCCAGCTGGCATGTATTTTAAACCCGGCATCCGGCTTCAATGATAAATCGTAGTCCCATTCTCCAAAATGGCTTTTGTGAAGACTAAAACCATAACCTTTGTCAAGCCCAACCGGTGAAGCTACACCATGAAAGTATTTGCCAATGGAGGTCATAAAAGGTAAAAATGTCTTCTTAAGGAAAGGAGGAATATTGAATTCGAAAAACGGACTATTAAGAATGAGTAAGTCAATTAAGTGGTTATTTTTATGTTCATCAGCATACAGGGCTGCCAATAAGCCGCCTGTTGAATGACCCATGAATATAAGTTTTTCATTTTTGTCTTTTGACTTTATAAAATCTATTGCACTATCAATATCTTCAAAGTACTCATGGTAATCTCTGAAATCGTTAGGCTTTTGATGGGGAAGGATAGAACGGCCGTATTTTCTGAGTTCCAAAGCATAAAAATTCATTCCCTGTTGATTTGCCCAATCGGCAAGATGAACCTGGAAAAAATAATCGTTAAAACCATGCAGGTAAAGAAATGCATTCTTTGATACTTTGGCAGCTTTTTTTTCGATGAGCGTTGCTATGACTCTTCCTTCATAGTCAGGTTTTTGTTCTAAGGTGTGAAAAATGAAACCTTGATCTTTTAATGATTTCATGGGTTAAGTTTTTATAAGTGACCGGTTCGTAGATTATTTCAGGGATTCGAATGATCTGTATAACAAATATAGTTTTTTTATCTCAGCATAGCAATAAACAAACAGATCGAAAATTAAAAAGCCGTTCCTTAAGGAACGGCTTTTTAAAGAGTAACTATTTTGTATGAACAGGATAGGGGGGAATTGGAGGTACAGGTTTGGCGTTTTTAAGTTCCTCCTTAATAACTTCAATGGCTTTATTAAGTTGCTGATCTATCCCCTGGTATTCGAGTGCAGGATTATTGTCTACAACAATATCAGGATCAACGCCATGTCCTTCAATAACCCACTTGCCTTCGGTGCTGTACGGTGCAAATTCAGGTTTACGTAAATCGCCACCGTCAATAAATGGTAATGATCCACGGATACCGACAACGCCACCCCAGGTTCTGCGACCAATAAGTTTGCCGATCTTAAGCTTTTTGAACTGGTAGGCGAACAAATCACCGTCTGATGCAGAGTACTGGTCAACAAGAAGAATTTTTGGACCTAACATGATTTGTGCCGGCTTGGTAGTTGTTCCATTATTTCGCGACATACCAAAAAGCGTGATCTGACGCATGAGTCGCTCAACGATCATTGGAGAAACATTGCCACCTCCGTTGCCTCGGTCATCAATGATAAGCGCCTTTTTATTCAGCTGAGGATAAAAATGTTTCACAAATTCATTCAGACCTTCAGGTCCCATATCAGGAATGTGAATGTAACCCACTTCACCGTTGGTAGCTTCATTAACTTTTTTGGTGTTATTGGAGACCCATTTGTAATAGTACAATGGAGCTTCATCGTCTGTTGGGATGACCAACTCAGTATGGGCTCCTTTAAGTTCTGGTTTGCTGTTTACTTCTAACGCAACCTGTTTTCCGGCGGTACCTACCAGGAGACTGTAAATATCCTTTACATCTTTTGTGGATTTCCCGTCAACAGCGAGAATAAAATCACCTTCTTTCACATTTACACCAACATCCAGCAAAGGAGAACGTGCATTTTTGTCCCAGTTCTCTCCAGGAAGAATATGGTCTATTTTGAAATATCCTGAAGCATCTTTACTAATCTTGGCGCCAAGCAACCCCTGAGGAATTCTGTTTGGTTCGGGTTTGTCACCACCATTGACATAGCAGTGCCCATCACTTAATTCTCCAATCATTTCACCAATCAGGTAATTCAGGTCATTTCTGTTCTTTACAAAAGGAACTTCCTGGCCATATTTTTCGCCAATGGCTTTCCAGTCCAAGCCGTTCATGTTAGGAGCATAGAAAAATTCATTCATCTGCATCCAGGCTTCCTGATAGATTTGTCCCCATTCTTTGGTCAGATCCACCATTACTTTCATGTTGCTCAAATCCACATATTCTTTTGGAGCTATCGGGCTTGAAGGAAGAACGATCACTGCGTAGTTGCCGTTTTTCCTTACCAGCATTTTTTTGTGGTCAGCAGAAATTACATATCCTCTGATGGAGCCTAATGGGGTTTCCTTTTTTAATTTCAAATTAAATTTCATCAATTCAGGACTCTTCATCTTTGAAGAAAAATAACCGTAATAAAGATCATTGTCGACGGCTGTTAAACCATAATATCTGCCGGGTTCAGTTGGAATATCAATAACCCGGTCCATTATACCATCAAAATCAATATTTACAGGATTGACAGAAGGTTTACTTTCTGCAGTTTCTTCCTTCTTCTTATCGTTTTTCTTCTTGGCTGCAGGTGCTGTCTGGGCAGATTCTTTCTCCAGTTTGACTTCATCATTTACTGGGGCAAAGGGTGACGGAGTGGATTTCTGAAGTGTAACAAAATAAATTTTGTTCATATCCTGATAAGCATAACTCCACTCTACCCAGCTGTAAATTGGACGGAAGGTTCTGGAAGACACAAAAAACAAATATTTTCCGTTACTATCAAAGGTAGGATTGCTTGCATCAAACCATGTGTCAGTAACTGGTTTTGTTACTTTTTGTTTTGCGTCAAAAATATAAATGCGACTGGACGAATTATTGCTGGGGAGCGTATAGGCAATCCAACGGCTGTCGGGTGACCATGTATAATCCCGGATTTCCCAGTCTGGAGAATGTACTACAGCTGTATCAACCTTTTTGGTATTGATGTCCAGGTACAATAAACGTCCCATTTTGTCTGACCACAAAAGCTTATTGCCGTCTGGTGACCAGATTGGATTGTATTTGTAAGTATCTCCATTGAAAGTCAATTGAACAGCAGGTTCCTGACCACCCTGATTTTGAATGTAAATTTCGTCCTGGCCCGTTTTATCACTGATGTAGGAAACATATTTTCCGTTTGGTGACCATTCTACATTCCGCTCATGAACTCCTGATGTTTGAGTTAAATTACGAGTGATACCGGTTTTTGCAGGGAGTGTCCAGATGTCTCCACGTGCTCCGAAAGCTACTCTTTCACCATGTGGTGAAATTGCCCATGAATCGATAAACTTGGATGCATCCTTGTATGTGCTTCGGGCAGTAATCAGGTCGTTCTTAATGTACACAGGAATTTTACTGATCTTTTCTGTTGCCAGATCAAAGTTGTAGAGATAACCTCCGTTTGAATAAACAATGGAATTATCTCCCAATGAAGGAAACTTAACATCATAGTCGGTATAGTTTGTCAATTTCTTTGTTGTTTTTGTGTCGAGGTCATACACAAAAAGATTCATCGTATGATCCCGGTCGGAAAGAAAATATATTTTGTTTCCGTGCCACATCGGGAAAATGTCTTGTGCCGGATTGTTGGTAATATTGGAGATTTCTTTTGTGTCAAAATCATAAATCCATATATCATCGGCCATACCACCTTTGTAATACTTCCAGGTACGGAATTCGCGAAATACTTTGTTGAAAGCTACTTTCTTTCCGTCTGGTGAATAGCTGGGCCATCCGCCAGAAGCTAAAGGAAGTTCCTTTGAAAGTCCTCCATCTTTGGAGACCTCGAAGAGCTGTCCTTTAAAATCATTAAATGACTGTTTACGCGAACGGTAAACAATGTGGTTATTATCGGCCCATGTCATAACGATGTTATTAGGACCCATGCGATCTGAAATATCATCACGTTTTAAGGTTGCAGTGTAGGTAACACGCTGAGGAATACCTCCTTCAGCCGGGATTACATAAACTTCAGTATTACCGTCATATTGACCGGTAAATGCAATTTCTTTTCCGTCAGGAGAAAAACGTGCAAACATTTCATAGCCGTTTTCATCTGAAGTGAGCCTTCTGGCTATTCCGCCAGTTAAGGATACTTCATATAAATCACCGGCATATGTAAATACGACGGTGTTGCCATGCACGGCAGGGAATCGTAATACTCTGGCTTCCTGGTCTTTTGCAAAAGAAAGACTACTGACAAGAAGCCCTAGGATAAGAAGGAATAAGAATTTCTTCATAAGCTATAAACTTTTAGGATAATAATTGAAAAATTGTCGATTCAATTTTAAGCACTAAATACGTGCCGTCAAAGTTTATAAGCTGATATACTGGTATTTGAGCAAATATGTGCCAGTATTAAGATGTGGGAGTGTCCGTAAACAGACAGTGGGTGTGCGTATATGAACAGTCCTTCGAAATTATTCGAAGGTAGCTGATTTAATCATTTTAGTCAGGTTGGTTTTGCTGATAGGGCTCCTCTTTTGATAATTCATTTCATCCATAACCGGATTATGGCAGGCGCCTCCACTAACGCAACCCATATGTCTTCCCGTTTTGGGATCTTTTATAGAGCTGGTGCACTGTTTTTTAAAAGTACTGCCTTTTACAAAAAACATTTTAATGGCAAAGCCCGAAAATGCAATAGCCATAAGTGCGATGGATACTATAAATAGTTGCAGAAACATTTTCAATAGTTTTAACCCGGCAAATATAAGGTAATATCTACTTTATAAGTGAATCTCTTCACAATAATTAAGATTGTTTTTAATCTCGCGTAAATTCGTAGCACACCAAAGCCGTTGCTACAGCTGCATTCAGCGACTCTGCCCCCGAATTCGGAGCTGAAGGAATACGGATTTGTTCATCAATAAAAGGATACAGTGTTTGCGAAATACCGTGGGCTTCGCTTCCGATAAGTAAAATACCTTTTCCCGGTTTTGAAACCGTCTCGAAGGGTACTCCGCTCAAGGTGGCGCCATAAATCTTCAAATCAGCAGGCTTTCTGCCAAAATATTCTTCCAGTGAGGTGTAATGCACCCGTACCCGGGCCAGCGAACCCATAGTGGCCTGAACTACCTTTGGGTTGAAAGCGTCTACCGTCTCCCCGGAGCAGACAATATCCTGAATTCCGAACCAGTCGGCTGTGCGGATAATAGTTCCCAAATTACCCGGGTCGCGTAAATCATCCAGTGCCAGTAAGTAATTCTGAAGCTGTGTCAGATCAGGCAGCGTATAAGCCGGTTTTTCAATAAGAGCAACCACTTCTGAAGGATTTTTTAAAGCTGTAATCCTTTCCAGTTCTGCCGAACTGACTTCTTCAAACGACGTGTTTTTTAATAAACCCTTGTTTTTTCCTATCCATTCACTGGTGCCATAGACTTCTTTCACCGTAAGGGAGCCTTTTAAAAAATCACAAACATTAATGTTTCCTTCTGCCAGGAAAACATTGTATTCTTTTCTGAATTTATTCTGCCTGAGCGATTGCAGGAATTTTATTTTTGCTTTGCTGATCATAGTGCTAAGATAGGAAACAAAAAAACCCTTTCCGAAAGGAAAGGGTTTTTTTATATAAATGATAAAACTATTCAGCTTTTACATCCAGATCAATTTCTACAGAAAGATCACGGTGCAATTTAATTTTAGCTTTGTATTGACCCACTTCTTTGATAGAGTCACCGGCCACTTCAATTTTCTTGCGGTCGATTTCTACATTTTTCTGAGCCTGAATAGCGTTAGCAACAATTACGTTGTTTACTGAACCGAAAATCTTTCCGGTAGTACTTGCTTTTACGCCAATAGTCAATACAGTACCTTCGAGGGTTTTTGCAATGGCTTCGGCTTCTTTTCTGATTTTTTCTTCCTTGTAAGCTTGCTGTTTTTTGGTTTCAGCCAGTTGTTTCTTTGCAGAAGCATCAGCGATGACAGCCATGCCTTTAGGAATTAAATAATTGCGGGCATATCCGTTTTTAACGTTAACCAGGTCATTTTCATAGCCCAAACCGGTTACATCTTGTTTTAAAATAATCTCCATTGTTATTCCCCTCCTTTTATTTTAATAAGTCAGCTACATAAGGCAATAAAGCAAGGTGGCGAGCTCTTTTAATAGCTTTGGCAACCTTTCTCTGGTATTTTGTGGAAGTACCGGTAAGGCGGCGGGGCAAAATTTTACCCTGCTCATTCACAAATTTGAGCAAAAAGTTAGCGTCTTTATAATCAATGTACTTGATGTGGTTTTTCTTAAAACGGCAGTATTTTTTCTTGGTAGTATCTACTGCGATGGGGGTTAAGTATTTTATATCTGAATTCTGTGCCATGTTTTTAAATTTTTAGATTTAAAGTCAAAATAGATTAAGCTTTTTTGTCTTCTGTTTCTGAAGCACCAGTTTGGTCCTTAGCTTTCTGACGTCTTTTTTCACTATAGGCAATACCGTGTTTGTCAAGCTTAACGGATAAGAAACGAAGAACTTTTTCATCACGGATAAACTGTGTTTCCAGTTTATCGATGTATTGTCCTTCCATTTTGAATTCAAACAAATTGTAAAAACCTGTCGATTTTTTCTGGATAGGGTAGGCCAGCTTACGCATCCCCCAATTCTCACGATTCACTATTTCACCACCCATGCTGGCGATAAGCTTTTCGTAATCTTTTACCGCTTCCTTTACCTGATCTTCAGATAAAACGGGAGTTAAAATGAAAACGGTTTCATACTGATTTACCATCTTTGTGCAATTAATTGATTAATAACTAAAAAATTTGGAGTGCAAAAGTAGGAAATATTTGATAACTACCAGAATTTTAGATAAAAAATCTCGGATTTAATTTGTCGCTTTTAGGGAGCATTGTAAAACAACAGTCAGGTAATCATCATAAAGTCGTAGGTGCCTTTTGCCAAAAGAATGATTCGCTTATGAATTCTTTATAAGTGTTTCCGCAATAAAAACAGCAGCGTTGCCATCGCCAAACAAGGGTGGAAATTTTAATGATGCGGCATTCTTTTTGAAATGGCGGGCAGCCTGAAGGATATTTTCTTTAAAAGCATCGGTCACGATACCGCATCCCTGTTCCACAATTTCCTTCCATTCGGTTTCGGAGCGTAGGATTATGGCAGGCTTTCCGAAGAAATAGGCTTCTTTTTGTACGCCGCCTGAATCGGTGAAAACCAATTGGCAGTTCTTCTCAAGCAAAATCATATCAAGAAATGAGGCCGGCGGAACGAGCCGGATGAATGGATTGTTGCTGATCTTTTCATAAAGGGCGCTGTGGAGATTCTTTTCCAGCAGTTTGGCTGTCCTGGGATGCAAAGGCAGTACCAGCGGAATTTTTGATTCCGAAGTGATTTCGTGAAATGCTTCGAATATGGCATTGAGCCTTTCGGGCTGGTCGGTATTGTTGTCGCGGTGAACCGTGGCCAGATAAAAAGGTTGATTTTCGAGATTAAATCTTTTCAGGATATCGCTCTTTTCGCGGGCAATTTGTTCAAAATAAAGACTGTTGTCGTACATCACATCGCCGCAATGAAGTATACCCGGATGATCGGGTGTGTAGGGGGGAAGGTTGTTTTTCTCAAAACCTTCTTTTATGAGATTGTTGATGCCTGTAGGCGTAGGGGAAAACAGCAGTGTGGAAGCATGATCGGCCATGATGCGGTTGACCTCTTCGGGCATGTGTTTGTTGAAAGAGCGCAATCCGGCTTCCACATGGGCAATGGGAACGTGAATTTTTGAAGCGGCAACGGCACCTGCCAGGGTGGAATTGGTATCGCCGTAGATCACCAGAAAATCGGGTTTTTCTTTTAAGAGAATTTCTTCGATACCGGTGATCATACCGGCGGTTTGCACGCCGTGGCTGGCACTGCCGATATTCAGATTATAATCGGGTTCGGGAATGCCCAGCTCATCGATAAAAACCTGCGACATGTTGTTGTCGTAATGTTGCCCGGTATGGACAATCACTTCTTTTATCTGCCCTGCAAAATGCGTCCTGATGGCGCGGCTCAATGCTGCGGCTTTAATGATCTGAGGCCTCGCCCCGATGAGTGTTACTATCTTCATTTTGATTTTCTAATTCATCAACCCTTCATCCGCAAAGCTATAATAATTATCATTTCCGGCAATGATGTGATCCAGCACCTGAATCTCCAAAGCCCTTCCTGCTTCACTTATTTTGCGTGTTAACCTGATATCGTTATCGCTGGGCTTTAGGTTGTTTGAAGGATGGTTGTGCGCCAGGATAATGGAGGAGGAGTTGTAGTCAAGCGCCAGCTTGAAAATTTTCTTGGGGTCGACTACCGTTCCGGATACCCCGCCATGACTGATATTTACTTTCTGGATGACTTTGTTGGCGCGGTCGAGCAGAAGTACAAAAAACGCTTCATAATATTTGTCGGTTAGTTCGGGGACCAGCAATTCATAAACATCACGACTGGAAGTGATTTTCTTTTGCTGAATCACTTTTTCTGCCATACGGCGCTTTCCAAGTTCCAGGGCAGCCACAATACTGATGGCCTTGGCGTTTCCCATGCCTTTGAATCTGGAAAGCTCTTCGATGCTTGTTTTGGAGAATTCTATAAGGTTGTTTCCCGAAGATTCCAGCATGCGCTGGGCCAGTTGCACGGCAGATTCTTCCTTGTTTCCTGATCCGATTAAAATGGCGATGAGTTCGGCGTTGCTCAGGGCGTTTCGTCCTTTCAGCAACATTTTTTCGCGCGGTCGGTCGTCCTCGGCCCACTGGCGAATGGTGTGGTTGTTTGGGTTTGTTGGCATGAAAGCAAAGTTAGAAAATTTTTAAAAATGTTCAAAAGTTTGAAAAGTCTGAAAAGTCGGAAAAGTCGGAAGGTCGAAGAGGTGACAGGGCTTATATTCGATACACATCAGGGAGAAGAAATGGAAATTGAGAAATGAAGCATTAAAAATGAGCGGCAGGCAGGCGGGGAAGTGCAGCAGTGACTCAAAAAGGACGGCAGCAGGGCCGGCGTGAACGGCAGGACAGCCTGGAAGCACGGCAGCGCGTCAGAATGGGCGGCAGGATGGTCGGGATGCACGGCAACCATCTCCGAAAGCACGGCAGTGGTTCAGCATGAGGAGCAGGGTAAAACAGACATTAAAAGCGTTGGAAAAGGCACGCGTCCGGAAACGCGCGCCATTGATGTTTCAACCCGGGTTAGCTTCGGACAAAGATGCCGAGGACTTCGAGCAGCTGGGGTTTGTCGTATAAGGCAATTTTGGCCAGCGAATCGGAATTGTCCTTCCATTCTTTCAGCTCGATAAGGGCGGCATTTTTGGATTGTGTGGAAGCCTGCGATTCTCCAACTTCTTTTTCGTAGTCGGCCCGCAACGACAACAGAGCCTGGTGTTTTGCAAGACAATCGGCTACTACTTCGGGGGTGATTTGACACAGCGTCAGTTTTTCCTGAATTTCGGGCATGGACTGAATGGCCATATAGAATTCTTTTGTTTTGTCGAAAAACTTGTTGTAACTGCTGGGAAACGGTCCTCTTACACCCAAAAGGATCAGAAAGTCGGGTTGTTTTTTGAAAAAGATCTGGGCTTGGTCGCGGTGCCGTTTAAACAGGGATTCCAGTTCTTCGTAAGCCTTATGGTAGGCATTGGAAGCCACTTGTGTTTCGGCATCTTCTTTTTGTTTGTTTTCCCAGCTAGTTTTCGCTTTTTCGTAAAGAGACCAGCCTTCATTTAATTTGGTTTCGTCCATACCAAAAGAGGCTAATAAGGGTTTAATTTCGGCATGTGAGCCGGCGTTGGTTAATGCTACGCGTGTGCGCTCCAGAAATTTAGATTCTGGTTCAGTAAGAAATGAACTCATTGGTTTTTTAATTTTTTGGTTTATAATGCCGCAATATACAATTTTATTGAAAATCATTCGGGTTGGAAAAATTTTTTTGATAGGGATGGGGCATGTGAATGCCGGAAGTTATGGAATGCGACAGCGGTGTGGAAATGATAAAAGTTGATGTGATAGTTTGATAAGGGCACGCGCTACAAGCGCGCGCCAGATGAGTTTTTCATAAGTTTTAATTTGTAGGGATTTAGGTTTAATCCCGCAAGTTAAAAATTAAAATTATACACTGCTAGAGAAAGCTATTGTTCCCGGAAATAAAAATTGTAGCGTGTGCCAGTGTAGTTTTGATGACTTCATTTTTTTATTAAATTAGTCCTCCATTCAAAAACCAATAAGATGAAAAACAAATTATTATTGCTACTTCTTTTTATTCCCAATGTATTTTATGCACAAGATGTATCTATAGGTACGAGTGTGGGGTTTGCAGGTTATGGCAGTCCTGTTGATGGATATTATTTTTCTTTTAATGTAGGTGTTCCTATCATTAAAGGCATTGAAGTATCACCCAATTTTACTTTTGTGTCTAACCTCAAAAACAAACCAATAGAGTATTATTGGAACAGTATAGACGGTGAACAGTACATCATCAATACTGAAAAAGCACATGGAAATGATATGGCCGGTTTGATTGAATTGGATCTTATCGTAAAACCGTTTGCTTACTTTAGGAATAAAAAGATCTCTTCCATTGATTTTGGTATGGGGGCCGGTTATGGATTCAGTGTGTATTCAGATAATTACTATAACTATAGGGATATAAATGCTACCAGTCAATTTGTGGGGACGATTTCCAAGAACGGTGTAAGAAGTTCTGCATCCGTAAGGTTGTATTACAATTATCATTTCAAGAAATATTATGTGGGAATTACTGCCGGAATGCATGATTTCATTGAAGGGGAAGGCGTATCAACAATCGGGTTACAATTTGGCATAACGCCATAAAGATGTTGGCGGTCAAGTATAGGCACGCGCTACAAGCGCGCCAGATGGAATAGCCAGCGGAAGTATTTTACAATAAACATTACAAATATTCAAAAAAACCTTACTGGCGCGCGCTTGCAGCGCGTGCCTATAGTATGTAACTTTATTCCTAATAAGAAAACCACAAAACCTTTTTAAATGTCAGAAAAATATAAATTTCATAACCCGGACGGAATATACTTCATCACTCCCACAATTACAGACTGGATTGATTTGTTTACGAAACAAAGGTACTGCGAGCTTGTTATTGATGCTTTGAAATATTGTCAGAAAGAAAAAGGGCTTATGATACATGGATGGTGTATTATGTCCAGTCATTTGCATTTAATTGTTAGCTCTAACGGCAAAGAAGAGATATCCGCCATTATAAATGATTTCAAAACATTTACATCCAAAGCTATCATCCGGGAAATTAAAAGCACTGAAGAAAGTAGAAAGAAATGGATGCTCAGGTCGTTTGAAGAAGCTGGGTCAAAATTGAAACGGATTAGTCATTATAAAGTCTGGCGTGACGGAAATCATCCTGTTGAACTGGATACAAATCAAATGGTGGATCAAAGGTTGGCTTATTTACATGAAAATCCTGTAAAGCAAGGAATTGTTTATCATGCGGAGGACTATTGTTATAGTTCGGCAATAGATTACAGTGGGGGACATGGATTGATAGAAGTTGATTTGATAGATTGATAAGGGCACGCGCTACAAGCGCGCGCCAGTGTAAATCACAAATCGGTGTTCCTTGTTCTTAAATCAAAAGAATCCGGAAAGAATATTGAATAAGTCTGCGGCAGGCTTGACCATCGTGTCACATGTTTGTCTGCTGCTGCCGGTACCATTCATAAACTCCTACCGCCAGGGCATGGCTTACGTTGAGCGATGAAATGGGGCCGGGAACTGGAATGAAAACGTGTTTGGTGGCCAGTTTAAGCACCGGTTCTGAAATTCCAAGTCTTTCATTTCCTACGATCAGAACCAGTTTTTCAGGCAGTTGAACTGAATAGATGTTTTCAGCGTTGTCGGTGGTTTCGATGGCGATTACTTCATAGCCGCCGGGCAGAACTTCGGGAAGCTTTTCCGGTGTTATATATTCCCAGTCGGTTTTTTCGCTGGCACCGGAGGAGGTGCTTTTTATTTTGTAGGAACGGAAACCGGGTTCCTGTTCATACACAAACCATGTTTTCTCTGCATTCAGGTTGGCTGCCAGTCGCAATACAGCGCCCACATTCATGGGCGAGGAAAGATTGTCGGCAACGATTACCAGCGGTAATTTGGGTTGATCGCCCGAAATGCCTTTGTCTTTGAACAGCGAAAATGAATTATTCCATGCCATTTTTGTAGAATTTTCCCTGCCAGGTGTCCCGCTTTTCCATTTCCTTTTCGATGGCGATGGTGATCTGGTCGTTGCGGATCAGACCCCAGCCAGGACCGGCCTGGTAACGTGGCGGCACTTCGCCGGCAAACCGTTCGATAATGAAATTGGGATTCAGTCTTTCGGTGTACCGGATGATGAAGTCCACATATTCCTCGAAGGAAAACAGATCGTAAGCTTCCGGATTTTTCCGGTAGTCTTTGGCCATATGGGTTCCATTCACAATCTGCAGTTGGTGGAATTTGATGCTGTGCAGGGGCAGTTTGGAAACCGCTTCCACCGACTGCATCATCATTTCACGGGTTTCACCGGGGAGTCCGAAAATAAAGTGGGCACCGGTGATAATCCCGCGTTTGGCGGTTTTTTCAATGGCCTCTACTGACTGGGCGTAGGTGTGCTGGCGGTTCACCCGATCCAGTACTTCATCGTAAATACTTTCCACACCGTATTCCACCACAATATAATACTGTTGTGATAATTCCTTCAGGTAATCCAGTTTGGCGTCATCCACACAATCGGGACGCGTACCAATCACCAGTCCTATCACTCCTTCCTGCGACAGTGCATCTTCGTACAGCATTTTCAGTTTATCCAAAGAGGCATAAGTATTGGAATAAGCCTGAAAATAGACGAGGTATTGGTTGGCTCGGCGGTAGCGGACTTTGTGAAATTCAACTCCCTCGGTTATCTGTTGCGCCACGCCCTTTTTAGGGTCGTTATAGGAAGGATTGAAGGCCTTGTTGTTGCAAAAAGTGCAACCGCCCCGTGCCAGTGAACCGTCGCGGTTGGGGCATGTAAAACCCGCATCAATGGTTAGTTTTTGTACCCGTTCTCCGAAAGTTCTTTTAAAATAGTCGGAATAGGAATTAAAGCGTTTAGTCCCAAATGGTGAATTCATGGCGCAAATGTAGCGAAAATGAAAAATGAAGAATGAAAAATGAAAAATTGCCAGAATACTGAAGATGGGGGAGAAAATAAAAGGGGTAAAAAAGATTTTCCTAATCCTTAAAAGGGGGCTGTCTCCAAAGAGAAAATTATTTTGAAGACAGCCCGATATTTTTTTAACTAAGAATGAGTGGCTCTTTCAAGTAATTTTAAAATAGAAAAAATAAACATTGCTGATAATAAGGTAAGCACAACCAGTAAAGTAAAGAACTGCCATAATTCCCATTTATCCCAGAACGGGCCGATAAAGCCTGCAAGGAGATTTCCAACGGCAGTGGCACCTAACCAACCACCCTGAGCGAGACCTTTGAATTGTGGCGGCGCCACTTTTGACACAAAGGAAATACCAATAGGACTGAGGAAAAGCTCTGCTATGGTCAGTGTAAAATAGGTTCCAATCAACCAGTACGGCGAACGGAGTGTGTCGGAAACGCCGCCTTGCTGTGCCAGATCGTGGGGGCTCATCAATCCTTTTGAAGCCAGCACCATGATGCCAAACCCGATAGCAGTAATGATCATCCCGATACCGATTTTTTTGGGAGATGAAGGTTCCTTATTCCGTTTTCCCAAATAGGTAAAATAACCTACAATAATAGGGGTGAGGAAAACAATGAAGATGGGGTTGAACTGCTGGAAAATTTCAGGAGAAATAGGATTTCCTTCCGGGGTTAATTGTCGGATGGTGAAATAGGCAACGACGATTGAACCCAGTGCAATAATTAGTCCGAACCATTTAACTTTAGCAGAGTTCCCTTTTCCGATCAGAAGTACAAAACCCAAAATAGCCAGCAATAAAGGCAGGAAAGTGGACAGGTTAAAAATAATCGCCGTTCCCTTACTAACAGCACCAACAGTATAATCGCGGGCGAAAATGGTCAGTGTAAACCCGTTTTGGTGGAAAGCCATCCAAAAAAAGATTACCACAAGAAATACCAGGCCAAGTGCCATAAGCCTGTCCCAGGTTTGTTTGCTTGTGAGTTCTACAACACTTTCTTTATTTTTTGCTTTTTGTTGTTTATGGGTGATGTCGGCATGTTTATAATATTTCCGGAAACCAATAAAGATGGCAATCGACAAAATCATACTGGCAGCTGCGACAGCAAACCCTGCGTTATAAGACTGACTTAACGCTGCAATATAATGGTTTGAAAAGTCGGTAAGGTTAGTGAAATGGGTTCCCATTTCAGTCTGTGCAAAACGGGTCAGTTCTGCTGTGTTTTCCAGGGTTCCGTTAAGATATTTATGAGCCAGAGAGGGAATGGCTGCATCATAAGTAAGTCCCTGAAGTCCTAAAATCCAGCTTCTCATGCTTCTGGCAGCACTTGGGGCAAAAAAAGCACCGATGTTAATCCCCATGTAGAATATGTTGAATGCTGAATCACGGAGTTTTGAATATTTGGCTTCGTCGTATAAGTTTCCGACGAGAGCCTGTAAATTTCCTTTGAAAAGTCCGGTACCGAGTGAAATAATCGCCAGGGCGCCATAAATAAACAATTCTCCGGTGCCAGGCACGGCCAGCATAATATATCCGGTAAACATAATAATGATTCCAAGGATAATGGTTTTTCCATATCCTAATACGTAGTCGGCGATAAACCCGCCTAACAAGGGGAGAAAATAGATGCCAAATAAAAATGCACCATAAACATGGCCCGCCTGGGTAGCCGACCATCCGAATTTTGATTGAATATAGAGTACAAATATGGCCAGCATGGTATAATAGCCGAACCTTTCACCCATATTCGCAAAAAAGGCTACATAGAGTCCTTTCGGGTGTCCTTTAAACATAAGCTTTGCTTTTTGATTAATAATTGTTTGGGAAAGAAACAAATATAAAAAATATCTGCTTATGAAGCAATTCTACATTTTTATTTTGTTTTTCTGTTTCAAAAGTGCTAATAAAGCGTCTTATCCTCTGAAAAACAATAATTAAAAATTAATTATCTTTATCAGTGTAATATTTATTTCTAGGAATCGTCTGATATTATGAGAATGGATACAGAAGAATTTAAAATCCGGATTTTGCCTCTCAAGAACAAGCTGTTCAGGCTCGCTTTACGGTTGATGCGAAACCGTGAGGAAGCTGAAGACGTTGTGCAGGAGGTGATGTTGAAAATTTGGAGTATGCGTTTCGATCTTAGAAAGTATGAAAGTGTCGAGGCTCTGATGATGACGATGACGAGAAATCAATGTTTGGACAGGTTAAAAGTTAAGAAGAACAAAGCTGTAAGTTTGGTTTTTGACGTAGGACAGAACATTGATAATAATCCCTACAAGTTCAGCGAGCAACGGAATATGGTATCAACAGTGATGGGTATTGTTGACCGCCTTCCTGAACAACAAAGAACGATCATCCAGCTTAGGGACGTAGAGGAATATAGTTTTGAGGAGATGGAAGAAATTACAGGTTTTGATCAAAACTACATTCGGGTAAACTTATCCAGAGCCAGGAAAAAAATTAAAGAAACTATCGAAAAATTACAGCAAAATGAATTACAACAGCATTAAAGAACTTCTTGAAAGATTTTATGCGGGAGAAACTTCCCTGGAAGAAGAAGCCATCTTAAAGCAATTTTTTGCTGAGGGAGATGTTCCTGAAGAGTTACGCGCTGATCAGGAATTATTCCGTTCAATGACAGCCTTTGGAGAAGAATCACTGCTGGATGAGGATTTCGACAAAGCTGTGTTGGCTCAAATGGAAGGCAGTTCTTTCCATTGGGGTCGGCATGAATGGATTTATACGCTTTCAGGGTTTGCCGCCGCCGCTGTTATTGTTATCTCACTTTGGATTGGAGGTGTGTTTTCGCCTCAGCAGCAACTTCCCGGGACTATAAACAATCCAAAAGTGGCCTATATTGAAACAAGAAGAGTTTTGGCGGAAGTTTCCGATAATCTGAACAAGGGAATTGTTCCTGTAAGGAATGCTGCAGAAAAACTGGATCAACCGATGCAGCAGATGTCAAAAATAAAAGATATGGAACAGGCTCTTGACAAGGTTAAGTACCTTGAACAAATAAATAAAGCTAGTGAAGTTATGCGCACAGTTAATGGTGTGTATACCAATTTAGGAATTAAAATAACCTTTTAATAATTAAAAATCATGAAAAAGTTAAGTTTCTTGTTAGTAGTTGTAGTGATGGCCTTAATGCCTTCAATTACTAAAGCCCAGTCAGCCATCGACGGGTTGTATGACAAATATGCGGGGAAAGATGGTTTTACAAGTATAAATATATCTCCGGAAATGTTTAATATGATGTCAGGCTTTAATATGAACGACAGTTCACAAAAAGCTATTGCAGCTCAGAATGCCATCAAACAGATTAAAAGTCTGAAGATGTTGGTGTACGAACCTAAAGATTCAATCAAGGCTTTGGAATTTTATCATGTGATTCAAAAGATGGTTCCTACCACTGGATTTAAAGATTTGATGTCAATCAATAGCCAGGACAGCAAACTGAAATTCCTTGCACGTCAGGATGCTAATGGGAAAATCAAAGAATTACTGATGATTGTACACGGTTCTGATGAAACCATGATCATGAGTCTTACCGGGCTGATTGATATGAAGACTATCAGTGAAATCTCCAAATCCATGAATATTCAGGGGATGGGCGATCTGAAAAAGCTGAGCGATAAGAATAATAATAAGAAGAATGAGAACAAGTAAAGTTCAGCGGTTTGTTTTCCTGCTTATGGTTCCCGTGCTGCTTTCCCTTTGGGGATGCAGCCGGTACCATGTAGAACAGACTCTAAAAAGCTACTCACACAAGCCGGGCTTTGAACTGAAAGTCATCAATACTGATTCGATCTCCTCCCATAGTGAACACCTGGGTATGGTATTCAAATACCTGAAAGGGGTTAAAGAGATTTATATCTTAACATTTAATTCTGAGAAAGGAAGTTCTGCTGAAAATATGGAACTACGTACGAAGTTGAAAAAATATATTTCTTCGGCAAATTTCGAAACTCTGATAGATGTTCAAGGTGAGACACTGGTAGGGCTTTATTTACAAAAGAACGACAAGGGAACCCCGGAGCAGGTGATTTTCATGAAATCGGGAGGAAAGAATTCTGTCTATGTGTGGGCTCCTAATACGGAGAAAACGGACTGAACTTAATCAATATACATTTTATGAAAGCATTGGGATGATTCTATCTCAATGCTTTTTTTATGTGTAAAACAAAAAGGCTGTCACATTTTGTGGCAGCCTCACTAATTTTTTTGGGTAGGTATAAATAGGTGCGAAATACTTCGCTTACTATCTAATTTCGTCTGAAACAGTAAGTCTCTTTCTGCCCTTGGCTCTTCTTCTCTTCAATACTTTACGGCCATTAGCAGTTGACATTCTTTCACGAAAGCCGTGTTTATTTTTTTTCCTTCTTACAGAGGGTTGAAAAGTTCTTTTTGTCATCGTCCTACGTTATTTTGGGAGTGCAAAAATAGACTAATTTTTTTATAACACAAATGTTCTGATAAACTTTTTCAGTTTTTTCCTAAATGTGTTGATTTGAAAGGGACTTCCTCCGTCAGGAGGAAGTCCCTTCAGGTTTTATTTTGCGGGAACGTTTTTCAACGTCTCAACCAGATAATCCCAGAATTTCTTTACAGTGGCAATGTTTACCTTTTCATCCGGTGAATGAGGCCAACGAATGGTCGGGCCGAATGAAATCATATCCCAGTTAGGATAAACAGAACCTAACAGACCACATTCCAGACCTGCATGGATAACCTTTACTTCCGGAGTTTTTCCGAATTTTGTTTTGTAAAGCTCTTTCATGGTCTTTAAAATGGGAGAATCAGGATTCGGATTCCAACCAGGGTAGTCTCCTGAACTTTCTGCTTTGAAACCTGCATTTGTCAATGCTGTACGCACTGCTTTGGAAATTTCATTTTTTCCATCTTCATTCAAACTGCGTTGCAGGCTGGCGATTTCCATTTTACCATTTGCTGCTTTTACGATAGCCAGATTGGTAGATGTCTCTACTATGCCTTCAAGTTCTTTACTCATGACAATAGCCCCATTAGGACAATCTGAAACTGCTTTGAACAGACTATTCTGAGCTTTTTCGCTCATTACCTTTGCCGGGTTTGCAACAGCTTTAGCTGTTACTACCACACCGGGATCAGCTTCATCAAATTCGTCTTTTACGATTTCCTCGAATTCTGTTACAAAAGTTTCAAATTCGGCTTTTTTATTTTCTTTAATAGCCACAACAGCAAAAGCTTCGCGTGGGATGGCATTTCTCAGGTTTCCACCTTCCACACTGGCTATACGCAATCCGTATTTTGGTGCAGCTGTAACAAGCAAAGCGTTGATGATTTTATTTGCATTTCCACGTCCCAGGTTGATATCCAGACCTGAATGTCCACCTTTTAAACCTTTTACGGTAATCTGGTAGGAAGTCATTTTTTCAGGAAGATCTTCTTCTTCGTAATCGGCTTCAGCTTCGGTATTCACCCCACCGGCACATCCAATGTAAAGTTCTCCTTCGTCTTCAGAGTCGAGGTTCAACAAAATATCGCCGTCCAGCAATCCGGCTTTCAAGCCTTCAGCCCCGGTCATACCAGTTTCTTCATCAACAGTGATGAGGGCTTCAATGGGACCATGTGCCAAATCTTTGGATTCCAAAATAGCCATAGAAGCAGCAACACCCATACCGTTGTCAGAACCAAGAGTGGTTCCTTTGGCCGTAACCCATTCGCCGTCGATGTAAGCGTCGATAGGATCTTTTTCAAAGTCATGGACTGTGTCAGAATTTTTTTGAGGAACCATATCCATGTGACCCTGTAAAATAATGCCTTTGCGGTCTTCCATACCAGGAGTGGCTGGTTTTTTAATAATAACATTGCCTACTTCGTCAACGATGGTTTCAAGTCCCAGGTCTTCACCAAATTTTTTTAAAAATTCCCTAACCTTTTCTTCTTTTTTTGAAGGACGGGGGATTTGTGTCAGACTGTAGAAATTTTTCCATAAATCTTTCGGCTCAAGATTTAATATGTCTTTGCTCATTTGATTATTATTTATGTGATAATTTTATTTTGGTCGTAAAATTAAGGATTATTTATGTAAACTCCCTTTTTAATCAAGGCTCAAACGTTAAAATAATTAAAGGAATTACACTTAAACCGGTTCTGTT
>JACZJI010000138.1 GCA_014860665.1 Bacteroidales bacterium
TTTCAAGATTAAATTCTGATTTTGAAAGGGTACAAAAATTACTCATTACTTATTTAATAAAACAGGTTGAAATTTTCAGAAAGGATCATTTTGAACCAAAACTGCAGAATACAATCCATTCTAAAATATTTTCTGAATTTAAGTTACAAGATTTCACTGAAAACTATCAAAATCAGAGAGCCATTGCAGATTTCGATTCTTTTAAGAAAGACGTAGAAGATATAGAAGCTAAGAAAATTTCACTTACTGACCTAAGTGAGCTTAAGCAAAAATTGATTAACCAACTGGGACATAACACAACACTTATTCGAATTAGACATTTGCTAACATCAGATATAGCAGGTAATTATTGGGACCTTTATCCAGACAATATTTTATTTTTAAACTTCAATTACACTCAAACAGAATTAAAATATAGCAACGGAAGAGAATTCTTCGACTATGAACCAAAAAGAATAGGAACGCAGTTTATTCATATACATGGCACCATACAAGACGAGAATTCTATAATTTTCGGTTTTGGTGATGAATTAGATGAAGACTACAAATCGATTGAAAGATTATATGACAATAGATATTTAGATTACATTAAATCTATAAAATATCTAGATAGCAAAAGTTACAAGCAACTTTTGCAATTTATAAATTCGGAAGAATATCAAATATTCATTTTTGGTCATTCCTGTGGGACTTCAGACAGGACACTTCTAAACACACTTTTTGAGCACAAAAACTGTGTTTCTATAAAACCATTTTATCATAAAAAAGAAGATAACAGTAATAATTATAGTGATATTGTAAAAAATATATCGCGAAATTTCAATGATAAAATTTCAATGAGAGATAAAGTCGTCAATAAGCAGGATTGTGAACCGTTAACTTGGTAATTTTACTTGAACCCACCATCCCTGCTATTTGCCCCCCGCTAATTCGGATATATAACCCAAATTAATATTTAGCCCTGCATGCCGTCAAGCAGCCATTAATATAAAAACCCTGTTCCGAAAATTCTTCATTCTTCATTCTTCATTTTTCATTTCATATCGCCACTTCCAATAACTTTAGTGCACTTTAGGCACTTTAGTTCACTTTATGAACTCAAATAAAAAAAATTCCTATCTTTGGCTCTGAGAAAACCAATACCCTTGCTTCTCTCAACGTTTAAACAATCATTAAACACTTTTTAAATGCGGTTTTAATGCCGTAAGGGGATCGATTAAAGGAAAAAGGACGCGCCGGTACTTTTTGTACCCCGTTCTTTGATGTTTTGTTTGTTTCAAAATGCTTTTGCCCTTTTATGGGCGCTCTGTGCCCGGTGCCGCTGACGGCTCCCGGGTGGAATATGCCCGTTTCCCGGGCTTTGTTGAGGTGTTTTTCTGCCAGATAACCATTTTACCGAGGTAGTTGTTTTGTCTCCATGTGCAGTTGACTCCTAGCCATGTGCAGCAGACTCCTAGCCACATGCAGTTGACTCGTATCCACATGCAGCAGACTCGTAGCCATGTGCAGCTATAAAATTACCAAGGGATATTTATCAGCTGCAGTTGGTTATTCGTTAGCTACAGGCGGTTATTGGTCAGTTACAGGCGGTTATTGGTTAACTGTCGCCGGTAAATTGTTAATCGGGGAAGGATTATTCTTAGCAGGCAATGGTCAACAGGCTGCTGACGGAAGATTGTTACTTCCGGAGAAAATAAACTACCAACAGGTTCCTGACACTACTGTCCGCAGATCACTTTTGCGGCAAAAGGCCGGTTTTTACCTGCCTCACGTTTCCGAAATCCTCCTTGCCCTTGTGGCAGCGCTATTCAACCGTGCTATGACACGGGTTATTTTCAAATTTTATTTTTTTTTATTAACCCAAAAACATTAAAATGGATTTTAAAAGATCTTTTACCGTTTCAGACTCTAAATTTTTTGAGTATGCCGACACGGTTATGGCTATCCTTCCGGCCGACCTGCCGGATTTTACTGCTTTCGACCCGATTTTCACCGGCGATTATGTAAACCAGATTAAACTGGCCTCCGACAATGCTCGGGCGGTTCCCCCCGACGAGATCATTGTCGACCAATTGGGAGGAAAGACCCAAAAAGTTAAAACAGCCCTCACAGACTGCTACAACGATTACCAAACCATTGCCTATTTTGCGGGCAGGGCATTCAAGGGAAACGTTTCCGTGCAAAACGAGTTTGGGAAAAACGATATCCGGAAAGCCCGGAATAGTCAGCCTAAGATGATCATTTTTATGGACTTGCTCATCACAACCGTAGCTAAATACAGCGCCGAGCTGTTACAGGCCGGTTGCTCACAAGAGCTGATGGACGGACTGGCAGCAAAAGCAGACGTGCTGCGCAATGCCAACAGCGGACAGGAGGGGTTCAAGAAAGGCCGGGGTGTGTCTACACAGAACAGGATTCAGCTTATGAACAGTCTGTATGAGCTTTTGAAGCCTCTGAACGAAGCTGCAAACATCATCTTCCGCGACAATCCGGCTAAGATGAAAATTTACACCATGCCGAAACGAGCCAGAAAGTCTGGTTCAACACCTGAAGCTCCTGCTGAGGGGGTTTAATTGTTTTTTAAAAAAACGCCCGGTAAGTTTTATTCCGGGCGTTTTTGCTTTTAAATACGGATCTTTAAGACTTCGACCTTTAAGAAATCAGCACAAGCCTGTCCAGTTCTTTACTGATAAATTCAATTTCTTCTTTTGTCAGCTCTTTATCGATGGCTTTGGCATTTTGGACGGACTGCTTAGCATCTCTGGCTCCTACCAGTGCGATGGTCATTCCGGGTTGTTCCAGCGTCCACAAAATCACCAGCTGTCCCAGTGTTAATCCCTTGGCATCGGCAATGGGTTTGATCTTTTCAAGGAAAGCGTTGGTACGGGC
The DNA here is from genome assembly GCA_014860665.1 of Bacteroidales bacterium. Classification (GTDB taxonomy): domain Bacteria; phylum Bacteroidota; class Bacteroidia; order Bacteroidales; family F082; genus Sulfidibacterium. Next base: position 2,890 of record JACZJI010000138.1, read on the forward strand.
CAGGTTTTCATCTTTATAGAAATAAATACCGGCGCGGTGGTCGCCTTCGGCGAATTTGTGGCCGGGCTTCATTTTTCCGGTCAGCAGGCCTCTTTCCAGCGGACTGTATGCCAGAATGGCTTTGTCGTTTTCTAGGCAATAAGGAACTACATCTTTTTCAATATCCCTTTTTACCATGCTGTAAGGAACCTGGTTGGATGCCAGTGTAATGTATTTCTCGGCTTCCTTCATCTGTTCAGCGTTGTAGTTGCAGACACCGGCATACCGAACCTTGCCCTGCCGGATGAGCTGATCAACGGCTTCCATAGTTTCCTGTATCGGCGTGGTGGAATCGGGCCAGTGGATCTGGTACAGATCGATATAATCTGTGCCCAGCCTTCTCAGACTGTCTTCGCACTCTTTGATGATGCTTTCTTTGGCTGCATATTTATAAATATCGATATCCTTTCCATCGTTGTTTTTGCTTTTGAAACCAAACTCGCCTTGGGTTAAATCCCAGCGCATGCCGTATTTTGTGAGGATCTGGATTTTGTCTCTGGGAATCCCCTTGATGGCTTCACCCACGATTTCCTCACTGGTTCCCTGTCCGTAAACCGGAGCTGTATCGATGGATGTAACTCCCAGATCGTAGGAAGCTTTCATGGCTTCCACGGCACCTTTCCGTTCCGTACCGCCCCACATCCAGCCGCCTGCAGCCCAGGCTCCGAAAGTAACTACTGATATATTTAAATCTGTCTTCCCTAATTTTCTGTATTTCATTTTTTAGATTTTATGTGTTGAATAATATTTTGTTTGTAAAAAAGTTTTCAAAAGTAACGCTTTACCCCTAAGCATTTGAAGAGGGAACATCATCCAGCAATTTTCATGATACATTTTCTCGCTGTCCCCTTGTCCCTTTGTCCCCTTGTCCCTTTTATTTTTTACTCTTCTTCCCCCGCAATTCTCATCTTCTTCAAAAGAAAAGTAGCATTGAGATTTTGAGAAATACCTTCTTTGAGGGTGTAATCAAAGGTCATTTCATCATTTTCGATTTCCACTTCGAAGCGTTTGTTTTGGATTTCCTGCGGGAATTCCTTTGCAAGATCTCCCAGCGTGAGGTCGTGGGTGGCAATCAGCCCCGAAGCATGGTATTGTATCAGTTGCCGCAACAAGGCCATGGAGCCTTTTTGTTTGTCTTTGGAATTGGTGCCGCGCAGGATTTCATCGAGAATAATAAAAAGCTTTTCTCCTTCGCGCAGCCGGTCCATGATCTCTTTCAGCCTTTTCAGCTCTGCGAAAAAGTACGAGGCTCCGTCCTGCAACGAGTCGCTGGTTTTGATACCTGTGAAAACCTGAACTGGGGAGAACTCAAAAGAATCTGCCAGCACTGGAGCCCCGCATTCGGCCAGCACCAGGTTGATGCCCACCGTGCGCAGGTAGGTACTTTTTCCGGCCATATTGGCTCCGGTAATAATATGAAACTGGTGCCAGTCCGGAATCTGTACAGGATTACCAACGCACTTTTCTTCAGGAATAAAAGGATGTTTCAGGTTATCAGCTTTCAGGGTAAAACTGTGTTCCGACGCTATCGGTACAACAGCATCAGGATGGTTGAAGGCGAAACCGGCAAACGAGGCCAGTTCATCTATTTCCGAAAGAGCTTCAAACCATCGGGGCATTTCCGAAGCGTTTTGTTTTTTCCATTTTTCCAGGCGGATGATCTGGCGGATGTCCCAAAGAAAGAAAATGTTGAGAAGGACTCCTGCAATCATATTTAACCGGTGGTCGAAAGACTTCATGATTTTCGACAAATGGGTGAATGCAGCCTGTGCCGATATTTTGGAACTACTCAGCGTCTTTTGCACTTCTTTCAGAATAATGGATTTAAAATTCTGCTCTTCTGTCTTTTTAAACAATGCGGCATATTTCTTCAGCAGCGCGGCTTGTTTTCCCAGCAAATCGTGTTCCTGGTTGATGAGCTTCAAACGGTTTCCAAAAATTATTCCGGGTATCAGCAGAATGATCCAGAATGCCAGTTCATTCAATATACCCAGGGTAATGAGTGTAATTATGGAAAAGGCGATGATGGGATTTACCCATAACATGATTTTGTAGATGGGTTTGTTGAAAGAAATAATCGAGCTTCTGCTCCATTTTATCAGTCTTTCGAGGGCCTGCCTGTCTGTTACTTCCGGACCTCCCAACGCCTGAAATTCCTGTCGCCAGAGGGGGAGGTTTTTTAGTTCTTCGATGGCCTGCTGTCGTTCGATAAGTTGGGAAACTTTTGCCAGAGGATTTAAAAGTGTGGCGGCAAGGTGCTCCCGGCCTCCAATGGTGGCATTGCGGTCGATAAACTGAAACAGCGAACGCCGTCCAAAAATGTCCAGATCCAGGGCGAAAGGATGTTCCTGGTTTATGTATTCGAGGCCATCATGTTGGTTGGATGTATCCCGGTTCAGGAGCAAAAGTTCATTTTCGTTGATGGATAGTAAAGATTCAGTATTTATTTTCCCGGGAAATAAAACAGCATGTTTGTATATCAAAACAAAGAATATAAAAAATCCCACAACTGTAATAATAAGCAAAGCGATAAGCGAACGTCCGGCGGCGACATAAATTCCGATGATGGTGGCAGTAAAAATAATGATGCGCCAGAAAGAGATCAGTTTGATTTTTTTCTGAATGACTGCCAATGCGTCAGAAAGTTCTCCGACACGTTCTGTATAGAAATGACGAACGTCTTGCTTGTTTTTCAATATTGCTCAATTTAAGTTGCAAAATAACGAATAAATCTCGCTCACCGTTTTATGTCTCTTGATTCAGCGGAGGGATTGCCCGATATCGTACACTTGTTGTCGGCCAAGCGTACACCCGTTAATCTAAATTTCCCTCTAAGAAAAACAGATATTATTTTATTTGGTTAAAAATAAACGTGTTATAAATGATGGCATAATTCATGATTAAAAGATGGAAATAAAAAAGTGGGTTATGATACAACTGGACAACATACATAAATCGTATCAGACGGGAAAGAATAAGCTTCATGTTCTTAAAGGTATTGAACTTAACATCAAAAGAGGTGAGCTGGTATCGATTATGGGTTCATCGGGTTCCGGAAAATCAACACTGTTGAATATTTTGGGAATTTTGGATAATTATGATCAGGGTAATTATTATCTCGATGGTAAACTTATGGCTGATTTGAGTGAAAAAAAGGCAGCCTATTACCGCAATCAGATGCTGGGATTTGTATTTCAATCTTTTAATCTTATCCCTTTTAAAAATGCCATGGAAAATGTAGCGCTTCCTTTATATTACCAAAAGGTAAACCGAAAGAAACGCAATTTGCTGGCACTGGAATATCTCGATAAAATGGGATTAAAACCTTGGGCAGATCACTTGCCCAACGAGCTTTCCGGTGGACAAAAACAGCGTCTTGCCATTGCCCGTGCGTTGATCACACAACCGAAAGTGATTCTTGCGGACGAACCCACAGGAGCATTGGACTCGAAAACATCAATGGAAGTGATCGAATTGTTGCGTGAAATTAATCAGCAGGGAATCACTATTATTATTGTAACTCACGAGCAGGATATTGCAGCAAAGACCGACCGTATTATTCATTTAAAAGATGGACTGATTGAAAATGATGCCAACGGTTTTGAGATGAAAAAGAAAGTTTTTGAGGCCATCTTTGAAGAAGAAACGCTATGATTTTTGCAAGAGACAACTGGGAAGAAATTTACGCCACCATCACCAAAAATAAACTTCGGACTTTTCTGACGGGTTTCAGTGTTGCATGGGGAATTTTTATGCTCATTATTTTGCTGGGTTCCGGCCAGGGCATGCAAAACGGCGTACAGCATCAATTTGCCAATGTCGCCACCAACAGCTTGTGGGTTTTTTCCGGACAGACTTCCAAAGCCTATAAAGGCACCAACATAGGAAGAAACATTCAGTTTACCAACCAGGATTACCAAAGAGCAAAAACTTTTGATCCGCACATCGATCACATTACAGGCCGTTACTGGCTGGGAAGCCGTGTGATCAATTACGGTACAAAATACGGAAACTACGACGTTCGTGCCGTCAATACCGGGGCTCAGTATCTCAGAAACATCGAAATGATTAAAGGCCGTTTTTTAAATCCTTTCGACGTCAACCGGTACGATAAAGTAATCGTCATCAGCGACGTTACCGAAAAAGACTTGTTTAAGAAGGATGAAGACCCTTTGGGAAAATATATTCAGATGGGAAATATTCTCTTTAAAGTGGTTGGTGTGTTTAAACAGGACCAGCAGGGGCAGAATGAAAGAAGGTCTGTTTATATCCCGATCACAACGGCACAAAGGGTTTTCAACGGAGGAAATAAAATCAGCTGGTTTTCCATGACTTTGGGTGACGCTTCTGTTAAACAATCCCAGGAATTATCAAAAGATATGAAGGAAAAACTGGCAGTCATTCATCATTTTGATCCTACAGATGACAGAGCTGTTCGTGTGGAAAATGTTTCTGATGAATATCAAAAGGTCATGAATCTTTTTCTCGGTATCCGGATTTTTGTCTGGATCATCGGTATCGGGACCATTATTGCCGGTATTGTGGGCGTGAGCAATATTATGATGATTGTTGTGAAAGAACGTACCAAAGAAGTGGGTGTGAGAAAGGCACTGGGAGCAACCCCGGGTTCCATCATCAGCCTGATCCTGCTGGAATCCATTACTATTACCAGTTTTGCGGGATATATAGGTCTGATGCTGGGTGTGGTACTGCTGGAACTGGTGAAAAAATATGTACCACCCTCTGATTTCTTCAGAAGCCCTGAAGCCAATATTCACATCGCGTTGATCGCCATGGTACTTCTTATAACCGCCGGTGCCATTGCGGGATTTATTCCTGCGCGCAAAGCCGCCTCTATACGACCTGTAGAAGCTTTACGCGATGAATAATGGGAATCATAAGTGCAGATTAGAGATGAAAATAAATAAATATATAAACAGCAAGGCAGCGTTGAATCTGATAAAAAGAAGAAAGGGTATTTTATCATGAAAGTATTCGACTTAGACAACTGGCAGGAAATATGGGCTGCACTGAAAAAAAATCCGGTGCGGACTTTCTTTACCGCTTTTGGGGTTTTTTGGGGAATCTTTATGCTTGTGCTGATGCTTGGCTCCGGCAAAGGCTTAAAAAATGCCGTATATAGAGGATTCAGCGATTTTGCTACGAACAGCTTCTTCATGTGGACACAAAGAACTTCCATGCCGTATGAAGGATTTAAACGCGGACGTACATTCAGCTTTAACAATCACGATGTAGAGATCATCAGGGAAAATGTTCCGGAAGTAAAACTACTGGCTCCCCGTCTTCAGGGCGGTGGCTATAATGGGGCAAGCAATGTGGTTTACGGAAAAGAAACCGGCGCTTTTACTATTTACGGTGATTATCCCGAATACATTAAGATCGATCCTGTGGATATGACCGAAGGCCGGTTTATCAATTGGAACGACACGCGAGAATACAGGAAAGTAGCTGTTATCGGAAAGAATGTGGTGTCAAGCCTGTTTAAGGATGGTGCAAATCCCATGGGGAAATACATTAAGATCCAGGGTGTTTATTTTGAAGTCATTGGTACTTTCAAATCCAAGAAAAGCGGCAACGAGGCCGACCAGGAAAACAACAGTCTTTTCCTGCCGTTTACCAGTATGCAGCGGACTTTTAATTATGGAGACAAAGTGGGTTGGTTTGCCATTACCTCAAAGGATAATGTCCCTGCTACCATTACGGAGGCTAAAGTGCTGGCAGTAATGAAAAAGGCTCACCATATCAATCCCAAGGACGACCAGGCCATCGGCCACTTCAATCTGGAAAAAGAGTTTAAAAAAGTGCAGGGTCTGTTTAACGGAATCAACGGACTGATATGGATTGTCGGGACGGGAACCTTACTGGCAGGAATTATCGGTATTTCAAACATTATGTTGATTATTGTAAAAGAGAGAACTAATGAAATCGGTGTGAAAAGGGCTCTGGGTGCAACACCTCTTGATGTTATAACACAGATTATTCTGGAGTCAGTTACTCTGACGACTGTAGCCGGTTATACAGGCCTTGTGATTGGCGTAGGTTTGCTGGCACTGATTGATAAAATTATGGTGAGCAGCGGGGCAAAAATGCAGTATTTTCTGCATCCTGAGATCAGTTTTAAGGTTGGAATTACAGCCCTGGTTATTTTGGTAATATCCGGTGTATTTGCAGGTTTGATTCCTGCCCGGAGAGCTGTAAGCATTAAGCCGGTGGATGCATTGAGAGACGAATAGAATAAAGATTTTAATATAAATATAAGCGGTCGGGGGACCTGAGAAACGGGAGCTGGAAACAGAAACCGGCCAAATTGAATAAGAAAACAATTATTAACAACAAAGTAAAATCAATTGTAAGATGAAAAAGTTTTTTAAAATACTGGTAATCTTTCTGGTTTTGGGTGTATTTGGATATACACTGTACTTCCTGTGGAATAAATCTAAGGAGAAACCTGTGGTTTACAAGACGGAAACGCCGTTTTATACGAACATTATAAATAAAACCGTGGCAACCGGCTCCGTTGTCCCACGGAAAGAAGTGGAAATTAAACCCGTTGTGTCCGGTATTGTTTCCAAAGTTTATGTTACAGAAGGACAAGAGGTAAAAGAGGGTGATCTGATTGCAAAGATTCGCCTGGTTCCTAACATGGTAACATTAAACGATGCAAGCTCACGTGTGGAGCAGGCAAAAATAAACCTGACAGATGCGAAACAAAACTACGACCGGGAGTATACACTTTTCCTGAAAGGAGTGGTAGCCAAAGCAGATTTTGAATCTTTCCAGACGAAATATAACATAGCAAAGCAGGAGCTTCTGTCCGCTCAAAATGATCTGGAACTGATAAAGGAAGGACAGCTTAAGGAAGAAGGTGCTCCAACCAATACATTGGTACGTTCTACCATTAATGGTATGGTGCTTACAGTTCCTGTAAAAACCGGGACTCAGGTTATTGAGACCAACAACTTTAACGCCGGAACCACGCTAGCTACCGTAGCTGATATGAATGATATGATCTTCAAGGGAAATATCGACGAAACAGAAGTTGGTAAAATTAAAGTCGGCATGCCGCTGATTCTTACCATTGGTGCTATTGATGATGATAAATTTGATGCTACGCTGACCAAAATTTCCCCGAAAGGAGTAGCGGATAATGGTGCCATTCAGTTCGAAATAGAAGCTAACGTCAAACTTCAAAAAGGTTATTTTATCCGTTCTGGTTACAGTGCCAATGCCGATATTGTTCTGGGACGTGCAGAACATGTGCTGGCAATCCCTGAAAGCCTCTTGCATTTCAAGAATGATACGACTACTTATGTTGAAATGGAAACCGGTCCGCAGACTTTCAAGAAACAGTTTATTAAAACGGGGCTTTCCGATGGGATCAACATCCAGGTTCTTTCAGGTTTAACCGAAAAAGATAAAGTACAAGTTCCAAATTAGAGAATGATTTAGTTACTTTGTATTACCACTTTACCATGCAATTTATTTTCATGTTGTCCAACAAAATCATATAAAATGAAGAAACTTACTTATTTTTTAGCTGCCATATTTATGTTCGGCAGTTTTTCTTTAAAGGCGCACGAGGGCATGTGGATTCCCATGCTTTTACAGCAAAACTTTGCAGAAATGCAAAGAATGGGACTTAAGCTCACTCCTGAAGAGATCTATAGTATTAACCATTCCAGCCTCAAAGATGCGGTGGCAGGACTCGCCAACAGCGATGAGCCTCAGGGTTTTTTCTGTACTTCAGAAATTGTTTCTCCTAATGGTCTCCTGTTTACAAATCACCATTGCGGATATGAGTATATCCAAAAACACAGCTCTGTTCAGCACGATTATCTGAAAGACGGGTTCTGGGCTATGAGCATGAAGGAAGAACTTCCCAACCCGGGGATGACTGCTTCTGTTTTGGATCGTATGGCTGATGTTACAGACAGTATTGTTCCATTTCTGAATGATACAATGACTGAATCACAACGCTCCCAGAAAGCGACCGAAATTATTTCCCGTCTTAAGAAGGAAAATTCTGACCATGGAAAGTATAATGTTGTGATTAAACCCTTTTTTAATGGCAATAAATATTACATGTTGGTTTACATTGTTTATAAAGATGTAAGACTGGTAGGTGCTCCTCCTTCTTCAATCGGAAAATTCGGAGGCGACACCGACAACTGGATGTGGCCACGCCAGACAGGTGACTTCTCAATTTTCAGGATTTATACTGCTCCTGATGGTTCTCCGGCTGCTTATTCAGAGAACAATGTTCCTTTAAAACCAAAACATTTTCTGCCAATTTCACTGAATGGTGTTAAGCCTGGCGATTTTACAATGGTATGGGGATTCCCCGGACAAACCAATCGCTACATGACAGCCCCGGAACTTGAATTCAGAATGGCCCATTATTATCCTCCTTTGATCAATGCTTTCGGTAAAAAACTGGAAGTTTGGAAGCAACACATGGATGCCAATCAGGATGTCCGAATCAAATATGCTTCCGATTATGCTATGATTGCTAATAGCTGGAAGTACTTTTTGGGACAGACCAGAGGCGTAAGGGATCAACATGTAGTTGCAGAAAAGAAAGCTTTTGATGCAAAATTTGAGCAATGGGCTGATGAAAATCCTGAAAGAAAAGCCAAATATGGAAATGTACTGAAAGAAATCCAGGATGCTTATGCAGAGCAGGGCTCGAGTATTGAGCCATTGATTTATGCAAGTCTTACAGGAGCTTCAGGAGCTCAGTTGATTGGCTTTGCAAAAGATTATTCATCATTGAATGGTTTGCTTAAGCAATACAAGGAAGAGAAAAACAAAGAAAGTAAAGACCGTAAGTTGAAGCAAATTCAACAAGAAGCTAAGAAACTTTCCGAAAAACTTAATGAAGTTTACAAAGATTACGATGAGTCGACTGATCAGGATGTTTTTGCTGCCATGACAAAAATGTATTACGAACAGGTTCCTGAAAGTCTGCATCCCGTTTATCTTGATAAAATGGTCAGGAAATTCAAAAACAATTTCTCAGAGCTTGCTTCTTATGTGTATGAAAAATCCAATTTCTCGACCAAGGCAAAGGCTGAAGCATTTCTTGCAAATCCTGATTTGAAAACACTTGAAAAAGATCCCGCCTTTATTTTAATGCAAGGTTATATGAGTGATCTGATGACAGCATCACAAGGTTATCGTAAAGGCTCAGGTGAATTGGAAAAAGCAAAAAGACTCTTAATGGCAGGCATTATGGCTATGGAGCCCGATAAGATTTTCTATCCTGATGCTAATTCCACACTTCGTTATTCTTTTGGTAAAGTGGAAGGTTACAATCCTGAAGATGGCATTCATGATCTGTTCCAGACTCATCTTTACGGCGTTATGCAAAAAGGAAGAAGGTATCAGGGCAATCCGGAATTTATCGTGCCTGAAAAGCTAAAGGAGATCTTTAAAACTAAAGATTATGGCCCTTATGGACAAGATGGTAAGATGGATACCGATTTCCTAACCACAAATGATATTACAGGTGGAAACTCTGGTAGCCCTGTCATCAATGCAAACGGTGAACTTATCGGTTTAGCCTTTGATGGTAACTGGGAAGCTATGAGCGGTGATATCAAATATCTGCCCAAGCTTCAACGGACCATCGTTGTAGACATACGCTATGTTTTATTAATCATAGACAAATATGCCGGAGACCACCGTTTAATTAAAGAGTTGACGCTGGTTAAAACTCCTCAACCTCAAAAAATGCAGCCAGAACCCATGGCTCAACAATAGACGATTAAAAATTGATAGAGGTGATAAAGGCTGTCAACATTTTGTTGATGGCCTTTTTTTTCAGCAGAATAGGAGTATGGGAATGTGATAAGTTGTATTATAATTATGTTTCGAATCTGGTAGGACTTTTTCTATGAAGTCAATATTTAGATTCTTTCCGGCCTTACCAGCATTGAAAAAGATACGAGTATCAAATCAGTAAATAAATGTAGTTACTTTGTAAAATGTTAAACATATAAATAAATCATCTTATTTAATCCTATAAAATGAAAAGATTCACATATTTTGTTGCTGCTTTATTTGTTTTCAGCAGCTTATCCTTACAGGCTCATGAAGGCATGTGGCTTCCAATGCTTTTGCAGCGAAATTTTGCAGAAATGCAAAAATTGGGCATGAAACTTACACCACAGGATATTTATAGCGTAAACCATTCCAGCATCAAAGATGCTGTTGCCGGACTTTCTGATAGTGAAATGCCGACATGGTTTTTCTGTACTTCGGAAATTGTATCTCCTAAAGGGCTTTTGTTTACAAACCATCATTGTGGATATGAATTTATCCAAAAACACAGTACAGTTCAACACGATTACCTAAAAGACGGATTCTGGGCCATGAGCATGAAAGAAGAGCTTCCCAACCCCGGACTGACAGCATCTGTTTTGGACCGTATGGCTGATGTTACAGATAGTATCATTCCTTTTTTGAACGATACCATGACTGAAGCACACCGCTCCCAGAAAGTTGCAGAAATCATTTCCCGTATCAAGAAGGAGAATTCCGATCATGGTAAATATGATGTGGTAATTAAGCCTTTTTATGATGGCAATAAATATTACATGATGATTTACACCGTATACCGTGATGTAAGACTTGTAGCAGCTCCCCCTTCCTCCATTGGAAAATTTGGTGGAGATACTGATAACTGGATGTGGCCGCGTCAGACCGGTGATTTCTCTGTTTTCAGAATTTACACTGCTCCTGACGGTTCTCCTGCTCCTTACTCAAAAAATAATGTTCCCTTGAAACCCAAGCATTTTATGCCTATTTCTCTGAACGGAGTTGAACCTGGAAATTTTGCTATGACTCTTGGTTTCCCTGGAAGAACAGAACGCTATATGACAGCTTCTGAATTGAAATTCAGGATGGCTTACTATTATCCGACCGGTATTAAGGTTTTTAGTAAAAAACTTGATATTTGGAAAACACACATGGATGCCAGTCCGGCCGTGCGTATTAAATATGCATCTGATTATGCAGAGCTTGCTAACAGCTGGAAGTATTTTGTTGGACAGCAAAAGGGAATCATCGATAATCATGTCGTTGCAGAAAAAGAAGCTTTTGATGCTGAATTTCAAAATTGGGCAGATGCAACCCCTGCCCTGAAAGCCCAGTATGGAAATGTGTTAAAAGATATAGCCGATGTTTATGCAACCGAAGGGCAAATTATGAAGCCCTACATATATGTCATTTATGGTGGTTCTTCCGGGTCACAATTGATCGGCTTTGCAAAAGATTATTCATCACTAAACGGTTTACTCAAACAATATGATGGAGAAAAAAATAAACAGAGCAAAGAACATAAGCTGAAACAAATTCAACAGATGGCACAAGGGATTTCGGAAAAGCTGAATGAAACCTATAAAGATTACGACGAACCGACTGATCAAGATGTCTTTGCTGCCATGACAAAGCTGTATTATAATAATGTACCTCAAGACATGCATCCGGCTTATTTGGATAAGTTGGTAAAGAAATTCAGAAATAATTTCTCTAAAGTAGCTGCGTATGTTTTCAATAAATCGAATTTCTCCACTGAGGCAAAGGCAAAAGCATTCCTGGCACATCCTGAGCTGAAAAAACTAGATAAAGATCCTGCTTTTATATTGATGAAGGGATATATGCAGGAACTAATGAGTATTTCACAAAAGTATAATAAAAGCAACCAGAGAGTTGTAAAAGCGAAAAGGCTTCATATGGCAGGCATCATGGCTATGGAACCCAACAAGCTGTTTTTCCCAGACGCCAATTCCACACTGCGCGTTTCTTTTGGTAAAGTGGAGGGATATAACCCAAGGGATGCAGTTCGTTATCTTTTCCAGTCGCACCTGGCCGGTGTCATGGAAAAAAACAGGAATTATCCGAACAACCCGGATTATTTTGTTCCTGCGAAGCTCAAAGAGATTTATAAGACAAAAGACTACGGCCAATATGGCCAGGATGGGAAAATGGATACTGATTTCCTGACTACCAACGATATTTCGGGAGGGAACTCAGGAAGTCCTGTTATTAATGCCAATGGTCAACTTATAGGTCTGGCTTTTGATGGTGACTGGCAGGCCATGAGCGGTGATATTAAATATATCCCAAAAGTTGAGCGTACCATTGTGGTAGATATCCGTTATGTTTTAATGATAATCGATAAGTATGGTAATGACCATCGTTTAATCAAAGAATTGACTCTGGTTAAAAACCAACAGCCTCAAGAAATGCAGCCAAAACCCATGGCACAGCAACAATAGATGATTAAAAATTGAATGAGGTTAGGGCTGCCAGCTTTACGTTGGCAGCCTTTTATTTTAGCTGAGAATTTGAAAAAAGTCATTACATTGTTGACAATCAAAATGTAATTGACTGGTGTACGAGTACGGCTGTTTGATTAAACGTTTTTTATGCAATATATCATGATGCCAATTGGGATCAATTAGTAATGCAATAATGGTTTTTCACCTCCCTTGCGAAAAAATAGGGGCCAAATTACAGCCTGTTTCATGGTTTTAGACCTTTCATGTAACTACCAGTAATACTGATAATAAT
>JACZJI010000139.1 GCA_014860665.1 Bacteroidales bacterium
TTATAGACTGATTCAAGCAAAGGAAATCAATAGCAAATATTCTATATCTGGGAAAAAAAACCTCACTTTGGGAAAAAGAAATTTTTATAACAGATCAATTATAATTTCCTGAATCTATTTTGATAAATCCCCATCTTCCACTCATAGCAAGTTGATGTGATTTATATTTCTTTCCATCAATGGTCTCAGCTACAAGCCTTAAAGATTTAAAAGGAAAATCTATAGATGAAAGAGCAGCTTTTAACTGAGAATAAGGTACTCCTGTATAAAATTCACTTTTATCTCTTAATATTTCAGGACGAATCTCTTCTGAGAAAATTGATGCAAAGCTGACATATTTCTTAGTTTTTTCTTCACCTATCAGTTCTACCAGGAAATCCTTTAAAATCGCATCCTCCTTTTTAAAAAAAACTTTTATAATAACCTGTCTTGCAGCACTTTTTTCCTTAACAATGCTTACCGTAATTTTTGCATCCTGATAAGTTTGCTCACTGAGTGGTAATATTCTTTGTTTATCCTTTCGGTATAAATAAAGTACAGCTATTGTTGATATAAGGCCAATAACGAAAATATAAGTAAATAAATTTTCCATGGCCGCAAAGGTATGACTTTAACAAATCACACGGCGTTTTCGTGCTCTGTTCTTCTGATTATTTCGTTTTGTAGTTCTTCAGTCAGGTCGACAAAATAGTCACTGTAACCAGCCACTCTGACAATCAAGTCTCTATACTTTTCAGGTTTTGCCTGTGCATCACGTAATGTTTGTGCCGTTACTACATTAAATTGAATATGATGACCATCCATTTTAAAGTAAGTCCTGATAAGTTGGGCAACACTGGTAATTCCACGATTATCTGAAAGGAAAGAAGGCGTAAACTTTTGGTTTAGTAATGTTCCACCTGTCCTGAGATGATCAATTTTTGCAGCTGATTTCAATACAGATGTAGGGCCGTTTCTGTCTGCCCCCTGAACCGGTGAAATTCCTTCTGACAAAGGCTCTTTAGCCTTTCTGCCATCAGGCATTGCGCCAATTACACTTCCAAAGTAAATATGAGAAGTTGTGGGCAAAAGATTAATTCTATAAACCCCGCCTTTTGTATTGGGACGTGAATCTATGGCTTTAAAATAGAGTTCAAAAACACGTCTGGTTTGATCATCAGCGTAATCATCATCATTACCAAACTTTGGTGTATGATTTAATAACATCTCTTCAATTTCTTCATAATCATCAAAATTGGCTTTTAGAGCTGCTATCAGAGTATCAAATGAAAAGCTCTTTCTATCAAAAATATGATACTTAATGGCAGTTAGCTCATCAGTAATACTTCCCAGTCCCACGCCCTGAATATAATTTGTATTATAACGGGCACCGCCTGCATTGTAATCTTTTCCGTTCGGAATACAGTCGTTAATGAGTGTCGAAAGAAAAGGGGCCGGAAGATATTTTGCCCATATTTGTTCTATAAGATTATTTCCCTGAATCTTTATATCAATAAAATGATTCAGTTGTCTTTCGAATGCAGTCATCAACTCCTCAAAGCTTTTAAAATCAGAAGGATTTCCTGTCTTCAATCCAAGAGTTTTGCCTGTCCTCGGATCTACACCATTAAACAAAGTCAGCTCCAAAATTTTAGGAATATTGAAGTAACCGGTCAGAATATAGCTTTCATTGCCGAAGGCACCGGTTTCCACACATCCGCTGGCACCGCCATTTCGTGCATCTTCGATTCTTTTACCCTGCCGGAGCATTTCCTGAATAATGGAATCAGTATTAAAGATAGAAGGCTGACCAAAGCCTGTCTTTACGATTTTCAAAGCGCGTTTGATAAAACGGTCGGGATTTTTCTTACTCAACTGAACCATAGAACTGGGCTGAAGCAAACGCATTTCTTCAATCACATCCAAAATAAGGTACGAGAGTTCATTCACAGCATCCGAGCCATCTTCCTTAACACCACCAACGTTGATAAGTGAGAAATCTGTGTAAGTGCTGCTTTCTTTTAAAGTAACTCCCATTTTTGGCGGTGCCGGATGGTTGTTAAACTTCACCCAGAAAGCCATCAAAAGCTCTTTGGCTCTTTCTTTTGTAAGTGTACCATTTTCAATTTCCCGAGTATAAAAAGGGTATAAGTGCTGATCCAGTCGGCCCGGATTAAAAGAATCCCATGGATTTAATTCTGTGACAACCCCTTGATGGATGAACCAATAGTGCTGTAATGCTTCCCAAAAGGTCTGTGGTGCATGAGCCGGAACATTGAGACAATTCTGATGCATTTCTCTAAGTTCTTTTAGCCGCTCATCATCCTTCTCTTCAGCCATGATCATCTCAATTTTTTTGGCATGTCTTTGAGCGAAGGCCATGATGGCATCTGCAGAGATATCCATAGCTATCAGTTCTTCCTTTTTATCCAGCGCCAGTGGATCATTTACAAAATCCAGTCGAGAAATCGCCAAAGCAATTTCTTCTTTGATATCCAAAAATCCCTTTTTAAAAGAATCCTTTCCAATTACGGTGTGTCCGGGTGCTCTTTGTTCCAGAAATTCAGTAAAAACCCCCGCTTCATAAGCTTCTTTCCATTCGTCAGAAAGCTCTCGAAACATTTTATCGCGAATAGTTCTACCTTCCCAATATGGAATAATCTTTTCACGATATATTTTCCTGGTTTCTTCATTTACTTTAAAAAACTGTTTTTTTCTTTTGTCAAGTTTTTCGAGGTCATCCAGCGAATGGAGTACAATTTCAGGATAGGTTGGGGTGGACTTAGGAAATTCGCCGCGTTCACCAACAATCAGTTCACCCCTCATGACGCAGATCTTTTTGTGCTCCATGATGTATTTAAACGCCAATGCCCGCATGACCGGTATGGAATGGCCTTTAGCATCCTGGCTTTGATAAAATTCGGTGAGCAACTGAGCACGCTGATGCGACATCACAGGCTCTGCTGAAAGGCTATTTTCTCTTAGGTTATTAATTCTTTCGTTCATAGCAGTTTGTGTTATCCCCCCAGACTTGTATCAAATCCGGCCCGGAGGAAAATTTCTTTAATCTTATTATCTCTGACTTCGTCAGTTGTTTTAATACCTGACAATTTGTAAGGAATATTTAACCGGATGTACTTGCTTTCCGCCATAGCATGATAGGGAAGCAGGTTTATCTTTCTAAGGTTCGGCAATCCGGAAAGTAAATGAATAATATTACTGATATTTTCATCTGTATCAGTAATTCCTGGTACAAGAGGCACACGAATAATCACATTTTTATTATGATTATTCAAAGTTTCAAGATTTTTCAATATTAACCTGTTGGAGACCCCGGTATATTTTCTGTGCAATATATCTTCAATGATTTTTAAGTCAAAAAGGAATAAATCAGGAAAATCCATTAACGAATCAAAAATCTTTTGTGCAGCAAGCCCTGAGGTATCAACAACTGTATGGATTTCTTCTTCGCGACAAGCAATCAGCATATTTTTCAGGAAATCGGGTTGCTTTAATGGTTCACCACCTGAAAAAGTAACACCACCACCGGATTCATCCATAAAAAGTAATTCTTTCCTAATTTCTCCAAGAAGCTGCTTTTCATTGAATTCTTTCACAGTAAAACCATTGCTGTTGATAAAATCGGGAATGCACTCCGGATTATGGCACCACCAGCAGGAAAGGGGGCACCCCTGAAAAAAGACAGTCAGCCTGATACCCGGGCCGTCATGGATGGTGAAACGCTGGATATTTGAAATAAATCCCGTCATGAAAATGAAAATTTAAACTAAAAATACGAAAACGTATTCCCTGTAAGGGGAGAACCAATAGGCAGGAAAAAATCACTTTATCCAGCATTCATACAAATGTCGGCAAAATCGGCCATACATCTTTATGAACATATTTGCGCTATTAATTTCACTGGTATGCTGTAAAAACAACATGGTTACATTTGGGTTTAACTCCACAAATGTAATAAATTAACAATATGTTGAAGGATGAAAATCAAATGATTTGTCAGAAATAAAAGCTATTTCTTATTACTGGATTTGAACAGAAGATCTTTCTCAGCTTTACTGAGACTTCCATAACCGGACTTTGAAATCTTCTCAAGAACTTTATCAATTTCTTCCTGAGTTACAGCCCTGTTCCGATTATATTCTTCATCAGTCATAGGGCGACCCGACTCCGGGCGGCTCGTGCTGAACTTTTGATATTTACGATGCTTAAAGGAAAGTTGAGGAAGTTTCCAGTTATCGAAAATACGATAGATATCAGTTCCTTTTCTCAACGAATATCCGTAAATAAATCCCCATACAGCTCCGCCAATATGGGCAATATGTCCACCGGGATTAGCTGATTGAATACTTAAAATATCTAAGATGACCAAGGCTATGGCCATATATTTCAGTTTAACACGTCCGATCAGAAACAAATGCACATTATAATCCGGCACATAAGTAGAAATGGCTATAAGTATTGCCAGTATGGAGGCAGAAGCTCCCAATGCAATTGATATGGACTTAATGGCTGCAAAAGCCGGGAAAATGTTAAATGCTAAGACAAAAAAGGCTGCTCCAACTAATCCACCAATGATATAGGTTATCAATAATTTGCGTTGGCTCAGATATTCCATAAAAAGCAGTCCCGCGAAATAGAGCACCAGCATATTAAAGAACCAGTGGAAAAATGCTTCATGCAGAAACATGTAAGTAAAAATAGTCCATGGTTTTAAAGCAATACCTGCAAGCGATGATGGCAGTGCCATAATGCTTCCAAGTGGGCTTAGTTGAGGAATATTCCCGGTAAATAGCCATGTTCCAAGAGAAGCTATGTTGGCCAGCAAAAAGATGATCGTGTTGATCAGAATAAGACGCGACAGTACATTCTTTCCAAGGAAGACATCACGAAGAATCTCTCCTGTACTTTTCCTCCGATACTGAAAATTATCGTACATATACGTTACAATTGAAATGCTTTAGATTTCCGGTCCGAAAAACTTTCCGTGTTTTTTCCAATAAAAAATAATGGCCAGCCCCACGAGCATTCCACCGACATGGGCGAAGTGTGCCACATTGTCACCCGGCCGGTTATTGAGTCCCGAGAACAACTCCAGCAAACCATAGCCGATCACAAACCATTTGGCCTTAATCGGAATGGCAAAATAAAGATAGATGATAGAATTTGGAAACATCATTCCAAATGCCAAAAGCAGACCAAAGATGGCTCCTGATGCACCGATAACCACCATCTGGTTCAGCATTTCAATTTTATAATTGGAAAGGAATGTCACGATTTGCTGCATAATATCAGGGTTAGCCTGTCCCTGACTCAACAGGTTCATATTCTGATTAAACAGCGAAATATCATGTTGTGTAATCAAGGGGTTGATCTCTCCAATGCGGAAACCATATTTACCAAAATAGTCTTCAACAGCTGCAACAGTAGGGTGGCTGATAATTTGGTTCAGAGTATTAAGATTCGGAGATAGTGTAAAATGAATCCAAATGAGATAAACAACAGCAGATCCAAGACCTGTCAATAGATAAAAAATCAGAAATTTTTTACCGCCCCAAACATTTTCAACCACATTTCCAAACATCCACAAAGCAAACATATTGAAAAGAATATGCATCCAGCCACCATGCAAAAACATATAGGTAAAAAACTGGTATATCCTGAAATTGGAAGCGCCGGGATAATGGAGCCCGAACATGTTTATCAGATCGATATTATATTTACGCAAAGCAATTGTAGCAAGAAAAACCAGTGTGTTAATGATTAACAAATTTTTAACCACTGGTGGTAAAATTCTAAAGCTGTTCGGTCTGTATTGCTGCATTAGTTATCTTTTGTTTGTGAATAAATTCATTTTTTAATCATCAAAAGGGAATTTCATTCAGGGCAAAATTACCTCAAAAACCCTTCCAAAATTTCATTCGTCACGATTCCGATAATTTTACTGCCATCAAGTGCTTGTTCCGGAACCTGACAAGCAAAAAGGCGATCAAAAAGATCTGCCATTTCCTCATTGGTAAGACTTTCGCCGGATCTGACTGAAAACCTTGCAGCCATTGCTCTTGCCAATCGGATAGGTTTATCTATTCCTAATTCTGCATTTTGTGTTTTATAATTTTCAATGATTCGTTCCAGACTCAACTGAATATTCTCATCATTTAAATCAGCAGGAATTCCTTTGACAACATATTGATGTAATTCTTTTTCCAGGATGAATCCCAGTGTTTTCAGGAAACCCATCAACTCCTCAAGTATGGAAATATCTTCAGGGGAGAAGTAAATTTCAACCGGAAACAGCTGTTGCTGAGAAGCCTGTTCTTTTCCCTGTAATTGTTTCAGAAACTTTTCATAAAGAATTCTTTCGTGCGCTTTTTGCTGATCAATCAACATCATTCCTGACCGCACATTGCAAACAATATACTTACGATGAACCTGAAAGAAGGAGTGTGGCGTATCCTGCTGATCAGTAATTTCTTTTGAACTCTCAAAAGATGAAACCTCCTGTCTTTCCTCTTTTTGAGAAGTGGGGGTAAACAACTTTTCCCAGTTCTGTACAGACTTTTCTCTCTTGAAGCTGCTGCTATCGCGATAAGAAATGCCTTTTCCTGATTCAAACGGATTATAATCAGGATTAATCTTAATTTCAGGCTGTTTTACAATTCCCTTTGCAGGATTCTGAAAAGCCGCCTCAATAGTCGGATCAACATCAAAATCTATGGTTGGTGTCAGATTATGCATTCCGACTGATTGTTTCACTGCAGCCTGAAGTACAGCATAAACATATTTGGCATCCTTAAAATTAACCTCAGTTTTGGTTGGATGTATGTTTATATCAATATCCGATGGATCAATTTCAATATTTATAAAATAGGATGGAAAAGAATCGCCGGGCAACAACTCACTAAAAGCGTTGGTGACTGCATGATTCAGATAACCATGTTTGATATATCGTTGGTTTACGAAGAAATACTGTTCTCCGCGCGTTTTTTTTGCAAATTCCGGTTTCAGTATAAAACCACTTATATTCAGGATATCTGTAATTTGAGAAACGGACAATAAGCGCTGATCATATACTTTTCCAAAAATCGCTACAATCCTGGATTTCAGACTTCCTTTTACAAGATTATAAACAGTTTTCCCGTTATGTTCCAAAGTAAAAGCAATCTCGGGGTTAATCAGGGCAACCCTGCTAAATTCCTCCAAAATATGCCTTGTTTCCGCATTATAGGATTTAAGGAAATTCCTTCTTGCCGGAACATTAAAGAAAAGATTCTTTACCATAATCGTTGTCCCGGCAGGGCAGGAGCATGGCTCCTGACTAATTACTTTTGAACCTTCAATTCTTAAACAATTTCCCAGTTCATCTCCCTCAGGACGGCTTTTAATTTCGACTTGAGCAATAGCAGCAATAGACGCCATAGCCTCGCCACGGAAACCCAACGTATGAATGGAAAATAAATCTTCGGCTTTGGTGATTTTTGAAGTTGCATGTCTTTCGAAGCACATCCGGATGTCGATAGCAGACATGCCAGAACCATTGTCTGTGACCTGAATAAGTGTTTTTCCGGCATCTTTTATAACAAGATGTATTTCTGTAGCTCCTGCATCAACAGAATTCTCAAGCAACTCTTTTACAGCAGAAGCAGGTCGCTGGATTACTTCACCAGCAGCGATCTGATTGGCGACTGAGTCAGGAAGAAGCTTGATAACATTGGACATAAATCCCTGTCTTATTTACTTACAACTCCAAAAAGGGCAAGAAAGTTATCAACTATGTTAGTGAAGAGAATGACATAAATACTTCCTCCAATAACAACGGCATAAATAAAATAGGAGATAAATCGACTGGAAGGACTCTTTCCGAAAGGATCTTTCCTTTCCCAACGTTTGGACATTTGCAAACGAATTCTCTCGTCCCTGCTTAACGAAGAATCATAACCTAGCTCGGCTTTTCTTTTTTCCCACTCGTCTTTCTTCGGATCGTAATATCTTGAAGGGAAGTTGAATTTTTTCGGTTTAGGTGTCCTGAAAACTGTAAAACGCATTGTTATTAATTTATGCTACAAAGATAAGCCTTTTTAAGCTGTTTTACTACATCCTTTCCGGGAGCACTATTCCCAAAAGCTGCATTGCCGTACGCAAAGTTCTTGCCGTAAAGTCAGACAGTGCCAATCTAAAATTTCGTTTCGCATCATCTTCTTCCTTCAAAATTGTCAAATCATGATAGAACTGATTGTATTCTTTAGCTATTTCAAAGGAGAAGTTTGCAATAGGAGCAGGGCTCAATGCATCTCCAGCAGCTTTTACCACTGAAGGAAAGTCGTGTAAGAGTTTAAGAAGAGATTTTTCCTTATTCTCAGGAATATGTTTGTCAAAATTTACCGTACCAAAATCCATTCCTGAATCTTTTGCTTTACGCAACACTGACTGAATCCGGGCATGTGTATATTGTATAAATGGTCCTGTATTCCCATTGAAATCAATAGATTCTTCAGGGTTAAACATCATGGTTTTCTTGGGATCCACTTTCAGGATGAAGTATTTCAGCGCACCCAACCCAACCATATCGTACAACTGCGTTGATTCTTCCTTTGTGAAATCATCAAATTTTCCAAGCTCTTCTGAAGTTTTGCGGGCAGTTTCCGACATTTCTTCCATCAACTCGTCGGCATCTACTACGGTACCTTCACGGGATTTCATCTTACCATGAGGTAGCTCTACCATCCCGTAGGAAAGATGATAAATATTTTCTGCCCATGATTTTCCCAGCTTCTTTAATAACAGCTTCAAAACATCGAAGTGATAATTCTGTTCGTTTCCTACAACATATATCAGCTGCTGCGGCTGATAATCTTCATAACGTAAATGAGCCGTCCCCAGATCCTGGGTCATATAAACAGAAGTCCCGTCGGCACGAAGCAACAGTTTTTCATCTAATCCTTCATCAGTAAGGTCACACCATACAGAACCGTCTTCTTTTTTATAAAAAACATTCTTTTCCAGGCCTTCATGCACCAGTTCTTTTCCCAGAAGATAGGTCTTCGATTCGTAATAGATCTTATCGAAATCAACCCCCATTCTCCGGTAGGTCTTGTCGAAACCTTCATAAACCCACGAATTCATTTCTTCCCATAATGCCCGGATTTCAAAGTCACCGGCTTCCCATTTTTGCAGCATCTGTTTGGCTTCAACCATCAATGGGGCTTTCTGTGCAGCTGCTTCGGCTTCATTTCCTTCAGCCTCTAGTTTTGAAATTTCCTTTTTGTATTCCTTATCGAACAAAACATAAAAATCTCCGACAAGCTTATCGCCCTTTTGACCTGATTTTTCAGGAGTTTGTCCCTTTCCCCATTTTTGCCATGCCAGCATCGATTTGCAAATATGAATTCCCCGGTCGTTTACCAGGTTCACTTTTACCACATTTTTTCCATTGGCTTTCAATATCTCGGCAATCGACCATCCCAAAAGGTTGTTGCGAACATGTCCGAGATGTAAGGGTTTATTAGTATTTGGTGAAGAATATTCAATTACAACCGGTGGTTCTTTGGGATTGGGAGATAGCTTTCCGTAATTCTCGTCTGCGTATGATTCTTCAAAAAAAGAAACCCAGTATTTATCGTCGATGACTAAATTAAGGAACCCCTTGATCACATTGAAACCAATAACTTCTTCTGTATTTTTCTCCAGAAAGCTTCCCAGATCCTGCGCTGTGGCCTCCGGTGATTTTCGCGAAATCTTCAACATGGGAAACACCACAACGGTAATGTCGCCTTCGAATTCCGGCCTTGTTTTTTGAAGTAAAAAATTTTCCGGTTTTAATTCCTGCTGATAAAGCGTTTTTACTGCTAAACTTAGCTTCTCTGTCAAAATAGATTCAATCATGATTTCGCGCCTTTTAAAGCTGCAAAAGTAGAAAAAAAGGTGAAAGGGTTTGAAAGGTCAAATGTTGGAAAAGGTTGAAATGTTCAAAAGTTGAAAAGCTCAGAAGCTCAATGGTTCAAATGATTTACCTATGCCGTAAAAAAGTATCAACCTGAACAGTTCTCCTCCCGGGAGGGGTGTAGGGGT
>JACZJI010000012.1 GCA_014860665.1 Bacteroidales bacterium
ACAGAGGTGGTTAGATGTGCTGCCAAAAACAACAATATTTAAATCGTCAGTATTGGGATTTTTAGGATGGGAGGATTATAGGATTATCTAAAATGTCCCGAAAAAAAAGACTGAACTAAAAACATCACGTTGTCATATCGACCGAAGGGAGATATCCCCTCAGCAAGAACCCTTTTGCCTGGGGGATTTCTCAGTCGTGCCTCCATCGAAATGACAGCGTTTTTCTTTGGGGGTTTCGATATCCCCATCCTAAAAATCCTAATACAGACAGTGTTCGAAATATCGATGAGACAAACCCGCCATTGGATAACCATTTTCACTGGCACAATCGCTCCGGTTTGACTGGCACAAGTTCGAGCGGTTTAACCAGTCATTTCCATCTCTCTCTGAAAACCCAGTCCCTGATTTTCCATTTCTATGGCCAGGGCTCGTTGATAAATCACCTCCTGAAAACCATTCCCCAGTGTGTTATGAACTTTCATGGCACAACCAATAATCTTATGGGTCAATTCCTCATGCTTCATATTGCCGATCTATTGTTGTGTTTAGTTATTTGTCTTATCATTCCTTTGAAAATAAATCCATGAAATGGAAGAACTGTATACCAATATAATCGTCCAATTAAACCTAATGGCCTGAAGGTGGCTGTTTGTATCAATTTAGTGTCATCAATTCTAAATTCCAGCCAAGCTTCCCCTGGCAATTTCATTTCGGCAAACAGGAGTAAACGCCCCTCTCTTTTATCAGCGTATAATACCCTCCAAAAATCTAATGCATCTCCTGCATTCAAAAAGTTCTCTGAAGTACGTCCTCTTCTCAATCCAACACCACCAACTAACTTATCTATAACCCCTCTTAAACGCCATAGCCAGTTTCCATAATACCAACCATTGTCACCTCCAATACTCCATATTCTTTCGATACAATCATATCGATTGGAAACAGTTTTTTCTCTAACATCTCTAAAACACCCAAAAGAGGGCACTTGGATGAACTCTGATATATTTATATTGAAATCACTACTTATGAAGGCATCCTTCCAGCTAGAAACCACTTCATTTCTTTCAATTTTACTAAAAGCTCGTTCTAATGACAGCTGGTAACTTATTGGTTCTATTCCCAATATTTTGTTTATCTCATCATTTCGGCATACCACTTCTATTTTCATACTATTCACTAACGCAATAGCAAGTTTATAGGAGGTTGATGTCACAAAATACAACCAGTAAGAAGAAAGTTTGGGAGTCATAACAGGAACAATAAAAATATACCGTTTTAGGTTTCTTAATTGTCCAAATTCTAGAAGCATCTCTTTATAAGATAAAATATCAGGTCCGCCAATATCAAAATCTCTATTAAATGTTTTTGGGTTAAATATCGTTTTTGAAAGAATTTTGATAACATCTGATATACCTATTGGCTGACATTTCGTATTTAGCCATTTAGGCGTTATCATAATGGGGAGTTTTTCTACTAAATCCCTCATTATTTCGAAGGAAGCACTTCCTGAGCCAATTATAATACCAGCTCTCAGGGTAGTAAAATTGTAATTACCCTTGCCAATTTCTATTTCAACATTTTTTCTGGAAGCCAGATGCCTGGATAACTCCGATTCGTTAATTATACCACTTAAATACACAACATGTTGTGCCTTTGTTTTATTAATCGCATTTCTGAAATTAATAGCAGATTCTTTTTCTAGTGTTAGATAATCTGAAGACGCTGACATAGAATGTACTAAATAAAAAGCCCCATCAATATCTTTTGGAATATTTTCCAATGAAACTTTGTCTAGTAAGTCTATTTGAACTACTTCTATTCTTGATTTTAGAGATGCTGGTGGCGAAAATCTTTTAATATCTCTCACACAGCAGATCACTTCATGACCGCTGTCTACCAAAACAGGTAGAAGTCGTTTTCCAATATATCCAGATGCACCTGTTAGTAGTATTTTCATTTTTTTTAATTAAACACAACTTGTGGATAGGCCTGATTTTATCAGACCTATCCACCCAATTTGGCTGTATATGTCTGATAGCCGTGAGGCTTTATTTATGTCAATTTTAAACAGGTTCTTGTTTAAATCATCAAATGAAGATTTAATTTTCCACAATAATTCTCCGTAATCCTTGCGAAAATCAATCAATAAAATCAAAGGTTGTTTTGTTTTCAAAATAAGAGTTTCAAAGAGTCTTCCTGATGGCTTGGGTCAAAAAGGCTTGTTTTCAATCAAATATAGTTAAGTTTTTGAATGATAGCACGGGGAAGACATAATTTGTTGAGAATTGGTGATGACTGTTGGCTTCAGCTATTCAGTGGCTATTAAAAGAATCCGGTTTGTTAAAAATTAGTTATTAATTTTACGATGTTAGTCCAGGAAACCTTCTCCAACAAAAATAAAGGGTTTTTCATATTTATACCAGCATCAACAACTCTTTGTATAGGGCGCTTTTGGGGGAATAATCTGCAAAAACAAACTTTTACATTGTTTTTTTTTAAAAGCCTGGCTTTTAAAAAAAAAGTTTAACTTTACGGTGCCTTTCTATCCGGGTCTCTTCCGGATCAGAAAAAGGGTTTTCATTAATTGTTGGTTTTTGATATCCCCGCATCCTGCGGGGACATCTTTTTAAGGAAGCAGCTTTTCTACATCTTCTGTATTGTAAAGATATTTGCCACCTATTTTTGTATAGCGCAGGGTTCCGTTGCGCCGGTAGTTGTAAAGCGTACGGTTGCTTATCTTCAGTGTTTTGGTAACTTCAGTACTGCTCATCCTCACCAGTCTCTTTTCGGGAGCATTTGCAGCATTTTCCTTTTCGTTCATGGCACGCTGGATGTCTTTTACAGCTTTCCCAAGTACCTGTAATTCTCTTCGCATCGCTAAAATCATGAGTAATTCGGGGCGATCTGCTCCTTCCTCATTATTAAAATCTCTAAGTAATCCCTGTTGGTTCAATTTTACCCTTTTAGTGAAACAATATTTTAACTACGTAAACGGCAACCGTTTTGTTTCTACAAATTTACTGAGAAATAGCAGGATATACTTAAACCGTTGCATAACTTTACCACAAAAAACCGGGGGTTCCTCCCCATTTTTGTTGACAATCATGTATTTAGGCTATTAATAAATTTATTAACATTTATTGTGTAACATGCTGTTTTACAGACTTATATATTAAAATAATTAATATATTCCCATGCACCAATTTCATCCATTTTGCAGAAAACGGTCAATTTCCTCCTTCCGGTAACATCGTTTGCCTCCAATTTTCATGTAGCACAGCATTCCGTTTTTATGATAATTGTATAGTGTTCGGTCTTTCACTTTGAGTTTAGCCTCCGCCCTCCTGACTCCCATGTAACTCCCACCTTCCTCCGACGTATGTCCGACTGTCGTCGGACTTGTGTCGGACTTATGTCGGAGGTGTGTACTTTAAAGCACTAGTTTACAGGCATCTATTCGGTTTTAAACGAATATAATATTGAAATTCAATGAGAAACATCTGTTTCAATCCCAAAATTCAGGTGTTTTTGCCGGGATTTCCGTTTCAAAACGTCTTAAAACGTCT
>JACZJI010000140.1 GCA_014860665.1 Bacteroidales bacterium
CATGTAATCAGCGCATTAATTGGTTATTCAGGAATTACAATTTCTGCAGTGTATGGAGTTTTATATCTCATCCTTTACAACGAAATAAAACTTAACAAATTTGGTTTGATATTTAACCGCTTACCAAGTTTAGAAATTCTGGAAAGATTAAGCTTTATTGCAGCCATTATCGGATTTGTTTTTTTAACTATAACAATAATTATCGGAATAATTTGGCTGCCACAGGCTTTTCCTACAATTACATTCCTTGATCCGAAACTTATTGGAACATTTGCAGTTTGGATTTTATATGGAATTGGACTGATCAATAAGTTCCTTGGTAAGTGGCGCGGTAAAAAATTAATAATTTTATCAATCATTGGATTTTCACTCGCGATATTATCTACAACGCTTACAAATTTTTTAGCAAAAAGTTTTCACTCTTTTTATTAGAATATGAATCTGCTAGGAATATCAATAAATCACCGTACTGCTCCAGTTGAACTTAGAGAGGCACTTCATTTAAGTGAAGATGAAATTCGTGAGTTCATCCAGCAGACAAAAGACAGCACATTTGCAGAAGGAATAATTATATCAACCTGCAACAGAACCGAGGTTTATGCAATTCCGAAGAGTGATAAAACAACTTTAAAAGATTTGCAGAATCTGATAAAAAATTATAAATCAAGTTCCGAAGTAAAAGACGATAATTTTGAAAATTTCATTTCAAGAGAATCGCTTGAACATCTTTTCCGCGTTGCGTGTGGAATTGAATCATTGCTTATTGGTGATAATCAAATTTTCAAACAGGTAAAAGATTCATTTATAATTTCTGAAGAAATGAATTTTGCCGGGGTTTTGATTCGCCGTGTAATGGATGCTGCAACCCATGTTGGTAAACGAGCAATTAATGAAACAACAATCAGCGAAGGTGCCGTAACAGTTAGTTATGCAGCAGTTCAGCTTGTAGAAAAAATATTTTCAAATCTTCAAAAAAAATCTGCATTAATAATTGGAACTGGCGAAACAGGCGAGATAGCGGCAAAGCATTTGCGTGATAGAGGCATTGGAAGACTTGCCTTAACTAATCGCTCTTTTGATAAAGCAGAAAAATTAGCTGCTGAATTAAAAACGGCTGTGTTTCCCTTCTCAAATTTTAAAGAGCATTTACACAAGTTTGATATAATTGTAAGTGCTACAAGCGCCGAAGGACTGATTATCACAAAGAAAGATATTGAAGATGCGATGAAGAAGCGTAATTATGCTTCGATGGTGCTGATGGATATTGCAGTTCCTCGTGATATTGATCCTGAATCTAAAAAGGTTGATTATGTTTTTTACCATGACATTGATTCATTAAACATAATCGTTGAACAAAATCTTGGCAAGAGAAAATCAGAAATTCCTAAAGTTGAAAAGATTATTCAGGAAGAGCTTGATAATTTCTTTGAATGGTATAATTCTTTAGAAGCCGCACCAACTATAAAAACGCTACGCGATTATTTTGAAACCGTTCGTGCAGAAGAAGTTGAAAAAAACATCAACAAGTTTTCTGAGGACGATAAAGAAAAATTAGAGATCATTACAAAAAGAATTATAAATAAAATCCTTCATCATCCTACAATCGAATTACGGAAAATTTCTGAATCAGATTTAAGAGCTGAGGATACAGCAGCTAAAATTTCTATCATAAGAGATTTGTTTGGATTAAATTCAAAAAATAAAGACGATAAATAAAATAGAATTGTCAGCCTGAGCCTGTCGAAAGCGGAATAAAGATTTAATGTCACACTTCGACAAGCTCAGCGTGACACACGTTAGGATAAACTTTGAAACAAAAAATTGTAATTGGTTCACGCGGCAGCGAGCTTGCTTTGTGGCAGGCAAAACATATTAAACGCGAGATTGAAAAGAAGAATAAAAATGTTAGCGTTGAAATCAACATCATAAAAACCAAAGGTGATAAAATTCTTGATGTTGCTCTTTCTAAAATCGGCGACAAATCTCTTTTCACAAAAGAACTAGAAGTTGAGCTTCTTGCAAAACGAATTGATTTAGCTGTTCATAGTTTAAAAGATTTACAGACCCAAATTCCAGCCGGATTAAAACTTGCCGCAGTAACCAAGCGTCACGCAGTTGAAGATGTTTTGATTGCCAGAAAAAAAGGAACAACAATTCAATCCTTGCCTGATTATGCAGTTGTTGCAACTGGTTCTCTGAGAAGAAGATCTCAGTTACTTCATCTCCGTTCCGATATTACAATTCTTGATTTGCGTGGGAATGTTCCATCAAGAATTCAGAAGTTTTTAGAATCTGAATGGGATGCTATAATTCTTGCACGCGCTGGAGTTGAAAGATTAGGACTTAAAAAATATATCTCATCTTTTATCTCAAAGGACGAAATTCTTCCTGCAGTTGGACAAGGCGCTTTGGGAATTGAAATCCAGGAGAATAACAAAGTAGTTGAAGAAATAGTTAAGTCACTTCATCACGTGGACACATATAAAGCAGTATTAGCAGAACGATCTTTGCTTCGCGCATTGGAGGGTGGATGTCAGGTTCCGATAGGTGCATTTGCAGAAGCTAAATCAAGCGGTTTATATCTTGATGCTGTAGTTGGTTCGCTAGATGGCTCGATAACTTATCGTAAAAAATTACGAGGGAGTAAAAACGATCCAGAAAAATTAGGAAAAACCCTTGCAAAGGATTTGTTGAAAGCTGGCGCAAAACAAATTCTAAAAGAGGTATATCAAACGGTGAGAACTAAATGAAAAGCAAATCATTCTTAATATTTCAATTTATTCAAATAGCAATAATAATATTTTTCTTCTCTCTTTTGATAAATAGCTGCAACTGTGTCCCTTGTCGTGAAAATGAAGAAGCCCAAATTCCATTGAGTGTTTTAAATAAGGCTGATCAATTTATTATTTCTAAAACCGGAGATGATTTCTTTAAGAAATATATCACTGCAGATTTTTCTCAATCCAAACATATTGCTCCAAACTATTTAATGGTTTATAAATTTTATATGCCAGAAAAACCTTTCGTTGATGAGTTAATTAGATTTACGGTTGATAGCACCGGAAAAGTTTTAACACAATATGAAGTCGTTGGTATTCCCGATTGCAATAATAATCCAATGGATTGTGATTTTGTTGTAGATGAAAAAATTGCTAAACAAATCGCAACTGAAAATAGTCTGCCAAAAGGTATTAAAGATTGGAAAGTTGATTTTACCTGGGAAGCTAAATACAACAAATACGTTTGGAAAATTATAAGCACTAAGAAGGAAACTGTATTACAAGATCACGATAGAGCAGAAGGTGAATTTATAATTATTGATCCTTCAAATGCCTCTATTCTTGAAAAAGAATCCTGGAAAGTTAATTAGGCTATGATAGTTAAAGAAGAAAAAATAAAGCGTAAGCAACAAAAACGCGAGCGAATGCTTGAGGTTGCCGCTGAACTTTTTTCAAAAAAGAATTATCACGAAGTAATGATGGATGATGTGGCACGCTTAACTGACGTTGCCAAGGGGACCGTATATAATCATTTCAGTTCGAAAGAAGAATTATATTTTACTATAATGAGTTCCAAGCTTGAGAAACTAAACACATCTCTTAAAAATAAAATTCTATCCGAGATTAGTATTATTGACTCGCTGCATACTTATGTTATCCATCTTTACATGTTTATGATGAAATACCAAAACTTCTTTTTGATGTATCAGAAAGAATATATGAATGCTCAAAATGAATTTTGTGATGAGCTTCGTACAATGAGCGATGAACTTAAATCAATTTTAAGTGATGTGATATATAAAGGGAAAAGAGAAAATCAATTTCGTGATGTTGATGAAAGCTTTACTGTAAAACTTGTGCTGGGAAGTATATTTGGTGCGGTTCAACGAGGGGTTGAAAATAAATACTCTGGAGAGCGATTGATCGAAGAACGAGAAAAACTTTTTGATTTTGTTTTACATGGTTTGTATTCAGGTTTTAATAATAACAAAGTTAGACCACTAAAAAATAAAACGATCGTATTAACACGAACAATTGATCAATCAAAAGAATCAGCGGCTATATTTAGTGAACTTGGTGCAGACGTAATTATTTTTCCAACTTTAGAAATTGTTCCTCCAAACAATTGGGATAAGTTTGATGAAGTGATCTTGTCTTCACAAAAAATTGATTTTGTTATTTTTACCTCTGCACATGCCGTTACGATGTTTATTAAACGATGTAATGATCTAGATAAGCAAGTTGATTTTGGGGAAATAAAAATCGTTGCAGTTGGGAATAAAACAAAATCGGTATGTGAAGAAAATAATATCAAGGTTGATATTGTTCCAAAGAAGTTCTCTGGTGAAGGAGTTGTCGAAGAACTATCCAAATATGATTTGCTGAATAAGTTGGTGTTCATTCCGCGTTCTGCAATCGGCAGGGAAGGTTTGCCCAAGGGTTTAGAAGAACTTGGAGCCCAAATTATTACTGTGCCCATTTACAATGTCTCGCTTCCATCAAAAGAATCTGTGAAGCAAAATATTGAGCAGCTTAGTTCGAGCAAACCCGACGTCTTTATTTTTACAAGTCCATCTACATTTGAAAATTTTTTACTTATAATGAAGATTAATAATCCTGTATCATACTTTAAGAATTATGATGTCGCAGCAATAGGTCCTACAACAAAATCCGCAATAGAAAATAATAAAGTAAAGGTAAGTATAATGCCGGATGAGTTTACGATTAAAGGTCTGGCTAATAAGATGATTGAATTTTATAATAACACAGAAAGGTAACGGAGATAATTTTGAGTGAATTTAAAAACGATTTATTTCTTAGAGCTTGTAAAAGAATGGATGTTGAACGTACACCAATCTGGATAATGCGACAGGCAGGCAGATATTTGCCCGAATACAGAGCTGTTCGTGCTAAATCAGATTTTCTAACAATGTGCAAAACACCCGAACTTGCTGCTGAGGTTACAATTCAACCCGTAGATCTGGTTGGAGTTGATGCTGCGATTCTTTTTTCTGATATTCTTGTAATTCCGGAAGCAATGGGAATGCATCTTGAAATGAATGAAGGCAAAGGTCCTGTGTTTCCAAATCCGATTCGCACTATCGATGATGCAAAGAAGTTAAAAGATATTGATCCAGCAAAAGAATTAAAATATGTTCTTGATGCTGTTGCACTTACAAAAAAGAATTTGAATAATCGTGTCCCACTAATTGGATTTAGCGGTTCACCCTGGACGCTTCTTACTTATATGGTTGAGGGGAAAGGGTCAAAGAATTTTTCAGAAGTAAAAAAACTTATTTATAATAATCCGGATTTAGCGCACGCTATACTTGATAAGTTGGCAAATACAATTGCTGATTATCTTTCAGCAAAGATTGAGGCAGGCTGTAATGCTGTGCAGATTTTTGATACATGGGGTGGAATACTGTCACAAAAGGATTTTGAAGAATTTTCTTTACAATATGTTGAAAAAATAATTTCCCAAATTAAAAGAAAAGACGAGCCGGTAATTTTCTTTGCCAAAGGTGTCCATTATAATCTTAGCAAATTGGCAAGCATTGGCGCTGATGTGCTTGGTCTTGATTGGACAATGGATCTTGGAAAAGTTAGAAAAGAAGTAGGAGATAAAGTTGCACTACAGGGCAATCTTGATCCAACAGTTTTGTATGCTAACAAAAATTACATTAAAGAAGCAGTAATAGATGTTCTAACCTCTTTCGGTAAAGGTAATGGGCATGTGTTTAATCTTGGTCATGGTGTTTTGCCTGATATCGACCCAGAAAATGTAAAAGCACTTGTGCAATTTGTAAAAAAAGAAAGCGTTTCTTTTCACCGCGGAGACGCAGAGATAAATTAAGTCATCCTGAACTTTTTTCAGGGTCATAATTTTAATAAAAAGATTCCGAAACGAGTTCGTAATGACATAGGGAAAGTGAATTATGTTTGAAATAGATTTAACAAAATTTAAAAAATACGATAAGCCAGGACCACGTTATACAAGCTATCCAACGGCTCCGCAGTTTAACGAAGCATTTACGCACGAAGATTATCTTAGTGAAATAGTAAAGACTAATTACGGTGAGAATCTTCCTGATTTATCGCTTTACTTCCATCTTCCTTACTGCGATACGCTTTGCTATTTCTGCGGGTGCAATATGATTGTAACACGTAATAGAGATAGAATAAAAGAGTACATAAAGTATCTCAAGAAAGAAATTGATCTTACTCGAACTTATTTGTTAACCAACAGAAAAGTTGCACAGCATCATTGGGGTGGAGGAACGCCGACACATTTAAATCCAGATGAGATAAATGAACTTGCTTCCTATATTAAACAGTCCTTTAATTTTAAGGACAATGCGGAGGTTAGTTGTGAGATTGATCCGCGTGAGCTTACTAAAGCACATCTTGAAGCATTGCGTAATAATGGATTTAATAGAATCAGTATGGGTGTTCAGGATTTTGATGAAAAGGTACAGAAAGCTGTAAACAGGATTCAGCCTGAAGACATAACCAGACAAGCGGTTCAGTGGATAAGAGAGCTTGGCTATCACAGTATCAATCTAGATCTTATTTACGGTTTACCTTTCCAAACAGTAGAGGGTTTTGCAAAAACTGTTGAAAAAATTATCGATGTTAATCCAGATAGAATTGCAGTCTTTAATTACGCACACGTTCCTTGGATGAAAAAACATATGGCTCTCATTCATCCTGAAGATATTCCGGCAGCAGAAATAAAGCTTGAAATTCTAAAGATGACTATTGAAAAACTCATTAAAGCGGGTTATGAATTCATCGGAATGGATCACTTTGCAAAACCTGACGATGAGCTTGCTGTTGCTATGCGTGAGAAAAAACTTTACAGAAATTTTCAGGGATACAGTACAAATGCCGGAGCCGATCTTTACGCAATGGGAATAACTTCCATCTCCCAACTTAAAAATGTTTATGCACAGAATTATAAAACTGAAAAAGAATATTATTCTGCTCTTGATAATGAAAAAATTCCAACTGCAAAAGGATACCAACTAACAGAAGATGATCATTTGCGCAGAGAAGTGATTATGAAATTAATGTGCAACTTTGAGTTGGACTTTAAATCGATTGAAGACCAATTTAAAATTGATTTTAAGAAATACTTTGCGTGGGGATTAAACAACCTTAAAGAAATGGAAGCGGATGATCTTGTTGAAATTTCTGATAACGGTATAAAAGTAAAGAATATGGGAAGAATGCTTATCCGCAACATCGCAATAAATTTTGATGGCTATATTGAGCGCAAAGAAGATCAAGCTAAGTATTCTAGGACGGTTTAATTATCATTTTAATACTAAAAAATCAAGAGGCCAGAACATCAGAATGTGATTTGTCTATATTAACTGTCGTCCTAGCACCTAACAATTCTTCTTCTCTCATTCTTTCCAATCTCATAGAGTTAGTTCTAAACTTAGGAATAAAAATTGAGAGGATATAACTTCTAACTATATACCACCAGAAACTTCTTTCAAGTAGAATAGGATTAATATTATGCTCAATTTCTGCATGTGCTTCAGGAACTTTATTCCAGTGGAGCCCGGCTTTGTGATGATGAATTGTATGATAGCCATTATTGAAAAGCAGAAAATTTAAAAATCCCGTAAAGTTTCTGGAATGATTCCACTCAGATTCTTCATTTGCATGAACATGCTGGACGTAATTGAATATTAACACGCTGAACAGAGATACTTGTTGAGGTATGATAACGAAGAGCAATGCTTTCTGCCAATCTAATAAAAGTGCTCCTGCTATCCACAGAAAAAGTATGACATACTGCGAAATGCATAACCAGTATTTCTCTTTATTATTTGCTTTTAAATCTTTCAGATATCCGAATATTGCTTTCTGCTGATAGTAACCACTTATTGTTGGGTAGGAAATGAGTGTAAGAAAATTGTTTCTTTCGCTAACTCTATAGGTAATAGAGTCATCGCCCTCACGATTATTATATCGGTGATGATTTTTGTTATGGGTTGGAATCCAGGCAAAAACAGGAAAACCATAAAACACAGTTAACCACCAATCTGTAAAAGTGTTAAGTGTTTTAGATTTCCACATTGGCAAGTGATTGTGATTATGAGTCATTACAGAAACGGCAACTGACATAAATAAATACCAAGTATAGATAAATGTGTTGACACCAATAAATACCCATTGAGCAACAAAAAGTGCCGTGGTAATTAATATGTAGATAAGACTTTTAATATCTGCATTATTTTTTAGCATTTGATCCTCAAAGGTTAAATTTTACTTTTAGTGAACTTTGAATTCCTTTATCATACTATTCATTATCTTGAAGACGTTTATAAGAAATACCGAACATGATAACTATTCTATAAATCATTTTTATTTAATTATTCAAACACTAAAATTCTATTATAAATAAAATCAAACGAAAAGGTTTTTGATTCAGTTCTTTTCTCAATGTACTCAGCAACTTTTTCTAGTCGCTTAGGAATGGATAGAATTCTTTCTTGGGCTTTTTGCGCAACGTCATTCAAACCCGTTATAAATTCAATTTCCCAAAACTTAATAGCTTCTTCAACAATCTTTTTATAATCACGCGGTCCATAAATGCCAACTCTTCTTATAACATCTGCCATGTCTCTAAAGTTCGGCATTGAAATTCCGGGCATATCAATAGCAGGCATAATATCCGCCGCAGAAAGCATTGCCCTGTTTGGATCAAGATTAAGAACTTCTTTAAAAACATTTCTATAAAAAGTATAATGCTTTGCTTCATCAGCGGCGATGTTGCTAAGAATGCCATTTAATAATGGCTCATCCTGCCCTGCAAGTTTACCTGTATTTTTATGTGATACTTGCGTAGCTCTTTCCTGCAAAGTTGTATAAACAAAAACTTTGTAGGGATCTTTATCCCAATCTGGATTAAAACCGCTTTCTATATAATGGAACTGCATCAACTCAACTTCACGGAAACTGAATAAGCGTGCATCGCGGACATAATCTCTAATAACCGCACCGTGTCTATCTTCTTCTGCAGTCCACATATTATTCCATTTGGACCAAAAACTTCTATCGCCAAGATGCTGAGCAATTAATCTGTGAAAGTGAGGTAAACCTTCTTCCGTTAAGAGATTTAGTGCAACAGCAACACGAACTTCATCTTTAACTCCACGAACTCTTTCACGAAGTTGGCTAACATTTTTCTCCTGATCATCGTTCATCTTTTCGTTTGCTGGAAGAAAATCACTCGAGAACCACAATTTTCTTTTATCAACATGATCTTCCATCCATTCTTTTACTTTACTTTCAAGTTGATTCAGAACTTCTGTTTTGCCTTCTATTACATTTTGGGCTGACTTGTTTTCTTTTACAAATATTTCCATAAACAAAAATCAATTATTAGTGTATAATCGGTAGCTTCATAACAATAATATAGCTTGAATAATTCAATTAAAAGACAAGAAAAAAGAATGAGAGAGGTTTTACACTTTATTTACAATTGATATATCACACTTCGACGGCTCTGCCACTCAGTGTAACATTTAACTGGAAATATTTTTATCAATTAATCACTCGGTCTTTCGCCCATTTTTGCAGTTGCAAAAAAGTCATTATAAAAACGGGTTGTATATTCACCAACTAATTGATTTATTCTTTTTTTGTTTGAAGATTTTATGATCAATCCCGCGTGATATTCTTTCTTTAATCTCCAAACAACTTCTGGATCATTGTATGCATCAAGATCAGGCCATTCTTGCTTGGATAGGGAAGTGAGAATTGCGGCAAAATCACTGTTAACTTTAGGTAGTTTGTAAGGTTTTTCACCATTTAGGATTTCAATCTTTGCCCATTCTCTCCAAAGATTTACTCCAGATGCCGCCTCAACTAGAGAGGAAAGATTTGCTCCGCCTACTCGTGCAGAAGTTTCTAAGAAATAAAGTTTTCCATCTTCAGCACGAATAAATTCTGAGTGCGATACACCGCGCAGTAAACCCAAAGCGTTAAGTGTTTTTTTATTAAGTTCTAATACTTCTTTTGCCTCCTCAGATTTGCTATCCAAAGTTAGGCTTGTAAAAACTCTGCCTTGATGTGCAACTTCAAACGGTGGAGTGCCGTATTTGCTTGTTAAGCCAAATACAACCTCTCTCTCATTTATAATTGTATCAACATGGTAGATACTGCCGGGGACAAATCTTTCCATCAAAAAGAATGATTGTTCATCGGCGAGATAATTAATTCTATCCCACATTTCCTGTTTGTTATGAACTTTTTTTAATCCATATGAACCGGCAAGCATACGGGCTTTAATCATATAAGGAAACGGGACATGATCAGCAAACTCGTTTATCTTTTTATGGTTAAGTATGTGTAGAAATTCTGGAACAGGAATTCCTTTTTCTTTTGCAACCATTCGCATAGCTAGTTTATCCCGGAAGTGCCTTGCGGTTGTATCTCCCATTCCTGCAATTCTTAAATGCTCTCTTAATGATGCTGCACGTTCAACATCAAAATCATCTAAAGCAACAATTCTATCTATCTGCTCAGTTCGTGCAAGATAACTAACACCGTAAATAACATCCTGCATATTCCAATCTTTGTTTTTATCAGGGATATAAAATATTTCATCCAGACTTTCTCTCGGCCAATCAGCATTCTCGAGGCTTTTCGAAGTAAGGAGAACCACACGGCAGCCTTGTGCTTTTGCTTCGCGCATAAAGTCGAAACCCTTTTCATAACTGGAAATGCAAAGAATTGTTAGCATGACTATTCTCCTTAGTGTTTCTGCGTGCTCTAAGTGTCTTAGTGGTAAAAGAATAATCATCACTCAGGTACTAAGAATACTATGTTTCACTCAGTTTATTATACTGGAAAGTTTAAATTTAATTCTATCAAAATCAAATATTAGTTTTATTTAAAAGGCGCATAATAGGATATATATTTTCACCTTTGTCATAAAATGGGGAACGCTTGTAAAAGAAATCCAATCTTTCGCCAGTGTTATTTTTGAATTCAACATCTTCATTTAGTTTTTTATAAAATTCATTTCTAAGAAAAACATCTTCCTTTATCATCCGTTTTGCATAAGGTTCCATCACATAAGCTTCTGCATATTCTTTTCGTTCGAAGAACGCATTAAAGAATCCCCAATTAACAAATGAATCGGGAGCTTCGGGTTCTAATAGATTTACAATTACTCTTAACTGTCTTTGATTAGTATAAACAATTAAAGTTCCAGCTTCAACATCAACTTTTTCTGTAAAAGAATTACATTTAAAAGATGGGAGTTGTCTTCCTTCATAAGGTCTTGGCGCAAAATGAACATCTTCAACTCTGTACTTCTCTACTTTAAAGTTTTTTGTTGATTTTAAAACATTGAATTTTATTTGGTGAGCATTCAGCACATCAATAATTTCAGAAAACTGATTCGGAATTAGATAAGCTGCAGGTACACTAATTTTCTTTTCTGAGTTTGCCTTATTGAAAATTGGAATTTCAATTTCCATTGGATTCTCCGTGTACTTTCTCACTGTCGAACCAGTTATTTCGCTGTGCTCATCATACCACTCGAATCCTTTAAATAAATATTTATCAAACTTACCATTTCCTTTAAGAACTAATGGAAATTTCTTTTTTGTAGATAAATAATATTTAACAGTTTCTTTATCAGCCTGCTTGTTCACCGAGATTAATTCTTTATGATTATCATTTACAAAACTTATTGTATGTTCCATCATTGATTTCGTAGAGAAGACACGATTCGCAAAAGGTTTTAAACTATGTGTTTCTACCAGCAAGCAAACACGATTTTGTGTTGCACAATATCCATGGGATAATCGGGGAGGAGCAGGCAGATCCAAAATTCCGCTTTCTATGGCTCCGGATTTAAATTCCATATATGGACCAATAATAAATCCATCTGCTTCAACTTTGTCAAACAGATGGGGTAAATATTTTTTATCAATCCAGGTTATTAAACCGCGATCAATATTCTGATGTGTTTCAATTCCATAGGTTACGTGATATTGATAATCTGCACCATTTGTTGTGTGATTATCAATCATAAAATCAGGCAGCCAATCGTTAAAGAGTTTTAGGAATAATCTTATTTCCGGTGCATCGGCTTTCAAATAATCACGGTTTAAATTCAAATTTAAGGCATTTGTTCGCCAGCCCATTTTCTTTGGTCCATTTTGGTTTGGTCTATTAAACGGGCTTATCCTTTCATGACCATCAATATTTAGAACAGGAATAATTAATAAAATAGTATTATCTAAAAGTATTTGCTTTTCCTTTGTGATAAGAATTTCTCTAAGTAAAAGCATGCAGGCATCTTTGCCTTCAACTTCGCCGGGATGAATACCATTTTGAATAAGCACGATTGCTTTTCCTGTTTTCTTTGCAAGTTCCGGATTAAATGCTTTATCCTTTGATACAATAATTACTTTTAATTCTCTACCTTGTGAAGTTAAACCAATCGTCTTGATTTTTATATAAGGAGATGTATCCACAAACTTTTGAAAATACTTTAAAGTGTTTTCATAATCCGGGGATTCAAGTTGATTTGATTTTTCAAAATGTGTGAGCCAATCTTTAGATATATTTTTTTTCTGCATTGTTTTAAAT
>JACZJI010000141.1 GCA_014860665.1 Bacteroidales bacterium
TAGATAATCCCGCTTTTAGCGATTCCTTATCATTTTACAAGACAAAAATTGATACAAATCTGATGGAACAAATTGTTACCGGCAGGAGGTACTTAAGCCAAAATT
Source organism: Bacteroidales bacterium (assembly GCA_014860665.1). Classification (GTDB taxonomy): domain Bacteria; phylum Bacteroidota; class Bacteroidia; order Bacteroidales; family F082; genus Sulfidibacterium. The sequence continues at coordinate 106 of JACZJI010000141.1, forward strand.
TTTATCGCTTTTTGGTTACCATAAAATTCGAATACAAAATGTTGTTTGAATCGTTGCGCAAAATAGATACGGCTCAATTTAACTCCGTAAAAATAATTACTCAGGGATATGATTACGCCATCCCAAGCTATAAAAAGAGATTTGGAATCAGGATGTTTATGAACAACGGGCAATGGCTGAAAGAGCCCTTAATGATGAATGGAATTAACGACCCGTACCTGCAACAATGCGTTATGAAAACCATCATATTCGAAGTAAACGAAATGCTGATAGAACTCGGAAAAGAGTATAGAAATGTTTACCATGTGGATGCGCGGGGAATTACGGCTTATTATGAAAAAGTAAACGGTAAAAAACCAGGCAGTTGCTGGTATGATGAATTACATCCCAAATCTGAAATATTTAAAGTTATCTCCGATGTTTACACCAGCATCATTGAAAATAAAACGCCACCCGACCAAAGGGTTATCAGTGTTGTAGGTTCATACTCAAAAAAAAATATTGAATAAACCAGGTTAAAAAGATTTTTTAATCAGGGAAGCCATGCTCAAACGAGCACGCCTTCACTTTTCGCTGGGGAAGCTATAACCAAACGGTTACGGCTCCACTTTTTGCCGGGGGAAGCCTTAAACAAAAGTTTATGCCTTCACTTTTCGCCGGGGGAGCTTTAAACAAATGTTCACGGCTTAATGGCAGGCACAGCCGGGGTGAAATCCGTAAAAATGTAGTGGCATGGAACAATTTCCCGGTAGAATTTCTAACTTCGTGGCATAAAAACCTTTGGAAATGCCTGATTATGCCTTTCAGTTTCCGGTAAATGAATTGTTTCTTGCAAAAAACAGAAGTGGTTTGGAGGGGATATTGGCCAGTAAAGAAAATGATATCAATAAGTTGCAAGAATATTGATATAAGAAATATATAAGCAATTGTATTATACAAGTACGTTGTGCGCAAGCTGAAAAACACTAAATTATATGACAAACATAATTACTGACATAAACGAATTGACCATAAAAAAATATGTGGAATCAATACGACCAGAAGAACTTGAAATTCGTAAACAACTTGACTTTGGATATTCTTTCGATGGCAAAGTAGCTATTCTTTATGAAATCCGACCTGTTTGGAATCACCCAAATGAAATTCAAAATATAGGGTTTGCAAAAATCAGATTTTATAAATCACGAAAAGAATGGAATCTTTATTGGATGCGTGCGAACGGAAAATGGGAACTTTACGAACCATTTCCAAAATCATCTCATATAGAAAAAATTATTGAAATAATAAAAGAAGATAAACACGGTTGTTTTTTTGGATAATCCAAAACAAAATATTATCAAAAATATTGCGCAAGAATTAGATTGCGGATTTGATTGCTACTACAATACCAAAACGGACGAAATTATAGCAATCCCTGGCTTTTCTTATCTGTCAGACGAAGAAGATTTTAAGGAAGCATTTGAAAAAGACTTAAAAAAGATAGAAAAGCAAAAAGCGGATTTTATCAAGTTCGAGGCTTTACAAAGTTTTGAGTCATTTAAAATAATGGAGCAATTTGTTGAACAATTGTCAGACAAAAAGCTTCGGGTTGAATTAGAAAATATTTTAGCAAATAAAAAACCATTTCAAAATTTTAAAAACAAGATTGACCAGTCTGATTTTAGACAAAATTGGTTTGACTTTAAGCAAAACGAACTTGAAAGAAGAGTAGAAAAGAACTTGAAAAATAATAAATAAAGCCAGCGCACAATAACTAAGCATTCTGACCGGATGCAATCCGAAGTCTGAATGCCGTGTTGACGGAACCGGTCCCATACTCGTCCTCGTTTGCAACGAGGACGCATTTTCAGGTTGCATTTTTAATGCATTTGTATTCTTTTCTTGTGAATACATCGACCCGACCCATCACAGTAAATTTTAAGAAATACTGTCCGATTTGGCCTGATTGGATATATCTGTCCCCCGACATAAAACAAATTTAACTTTTTGGGAAAGACATTACAAATGTCCAAAGAAAACCCATCCTCGTTGCAAACGAGGATGAGATAAGTGCCCCTTTCCATTCATGATCCATATTTAAAAAATTACCGCAACTATGTCCTGTTAAGAATGTTAAAAAAACCTGCTTCTATTTGCAGTCCGGGCTATTGCAAACTAGATAATCCCGCTTTTAGCGATTCCTTATCATTTTACAAGACAAAAATTGATACAAATCTGATGGAACAAATTGTTACCGGCAGGAGGTACTTAAGCCAAAATTTTTATCGCTTTTTGGTTACCATAAAATTCGAATACA
>JACZJI010000142.1 GCA_014860665.1 Bacteroidales bacterium
ATGTTTATGGCTGAGGCTGTAAAAACGTAGTAAGCATAACCGGTATTCATATTGGCAAAATTATTATTCAGAACATTGTTCATTCCACCAGAAATAGCATTGAAAGCTTTGGATTGTCTATCAATACCTCTATTACATACGCTATTATAATAGACATCGACGTAATCTGAGTTTAATATATTAATACCATGGTCACCTGCTGATCCAAGCGAAACAAAATTATTCGATATGATACCATGATTACTACTCCCGCCTTCACAATTAACGCTTATACCTTGATTACTTGCAATAATTTTATTTTTTCTGATTTGCATTGAACTGAATGCTTCCGGAATGCGTATACCATAGAAATCAGCCTGGATAATATTTTCCACTACAACCGGTGAATGCACCCAATGAAGATATACACCTGTGTAACCAATATTGGAGAAGGTGTTATTTACAACTTCAATTCCCGGAATTTCATAACTGTTAGTCCCTTCAAGAAATACTCCATAGCTCCCATCTAAGAACTGATTCCCGGTAACCTCAATACTATCAATATCCACTTCATCTGAATAAATTATTGCGTGATGGTGGTCTGCACCAGTATCGTAAATTCCTTTAAAAACATTGTTAATAAATTTTATACTGCCAGTATTGTAGGTTGGACTTTCCATAAGGAAAATGCGGCTGTAAGTTGCACCGGTTCCGTGGAAGGTAATATTTTGAAAAGTGATGTTACGAACGCCATCCAGCTTCACAACATAATTAAAATCAAATGTTTGTGATTCAAACCACAATATAACACTATCAGCCACACCTTCTTGTGATTGAAATTTTACTCTATAAAAGAGCATCCCGGTAAAGTCCTGCATCACAATTTGTTCATTATAGGTTCCTGAAATAACATTAAATGTAACGTCCGCATTTATACCCTGTGTATGAAGTGTATTCACCGCATCTGTAAAATTTATGAAGTCTCCTCCGCTACCAATCGTATAATTACCAGAGAGTTGAGCAAACAATAGGTTTGAAGGAAGGCATAGTGATAGTAATACGATGGTCATCACAAGAAAGCGCAAAAAGCTTCTATGATGATTTCGATTATTCATTTTCTACCTCCTTAATTTTATTTTAAACACACAGCTGTCATAATATTTTAGCCTTAGCCGATTTTTTAACTTTTATTTTAAAATCACTTTTCATTACCTTTAACCAAAGTTCATACTTTGTATTATTCTACTTCAGAAAAATCATTTTTTTAGTTTGCAAAAAACTACCTGCATTGAGTTGATAGAAATAAATTCCACTAGATAATCCTATCCCATCAAACTGAACATTATACTCGCCTGCCAGTTTTTCTTCGTTGACTAAGGTTGCTACTTCATTTCCAAGTATGTCATATATTTTCAGAGTAACTAATTGCCTACTGCCTATTGCATACTGGATTTTGGTTGATGGATTAAATGGATTGGGAAAATTCTGTTCAAGCTTATAATTGAATGGCAGACCTTCTCCATCCTCTACATCAGAAACAGAACCAACAGGTCCACCTGGATCAACTATAAAACCATTTACTGTTATGTCGTTATCTCCACGCTCGCCATCAATAAAATGAAGATCAATAACGTTTGGCTGAATTATTTCTGCACCTGTTTGTGAATCATACATAAACTGATACCAATGAGGTAAAGGAAGTACCGGCGTTTGTCCATATTTATAATAATCAGTAATTACGGCTCCTTGTGGTAAATACATTGTTACTACAACAGGTCCACTGTTTCCCTGAAGATCTATAATGAAACTGAAGAAGCCAACTGGAAATTCTACATTAGGTGTATTACCAGGGGATGGATTATCAATCGCTTTTACATCTATTAACTTATAACCATTCGGTGCAGCCAAAGTAATATAAAATTCGTCATTATAATTCCAGAATGAAGTTACGTTCGATTGGTTCCAATCAGGTGTTCCATCAGTATTGCCATCATAGGTTGGATCATTTCCATTTGGTCCTTTTTCTTCAAT
>JACZJI010000143.1 GCA_014860665.1 Bacteroidales bacterium
GGAATGTATCGTTCCCAGCAGGATTGCCTGATGAAAGATTTCAAGGGCGATAATTTCTGTGCCGCATGCACAGAAGCTATTCAAAAAATGATTGACTTCTACTCAAAATAAACCATTCAAGGGTTATTTTATAAGATTAATTTTATTAAGAAAAAATATTCTCAGTTGAACTTTGGCACTTGCCGGGGTTCAACCTTTTATTATTGTTAATTTGTAGCAGCCTGGAATCATTTCCTTATTTTTGACTACATTCTGCATTTGGTGTAATAACGTATTTTTTTCAGGGAAACCCGTAAAATAACCTCTGGAAAAGAGAATAATCCCAAACCTAGCTGAAAATGTTCTAATTTTGTGAAATATTTCACATGGACAAATACATATTTATATGATTAATAAACTTGACGACCTTTTCACAGTGCTCAAAGCACGAAAACCTAAAAGACTGATTGTGGCTTTTGCCAATGATGAACATAGCATCGGAGCAGTAAGTCAGGCAATTGATTTAGGAATTGTTGAGGCCACTTTGGTGGGCAACCGGGATTTGATTGAGGCAGTATGCACAAAGGAAAACATTGATATCAGAAAATTTGAAGTTGTGCAAGAACCTGATGAAATGAAAGCTGCTATGAAATCCGTTGCCCTTATCAATGAGGGAAAAGGTAACATGCTGATGAAAGGACTGGTGAGCACTGATAAATATATGAAAGCCATTTTAGACAAAGAAAACGGATTGATGAAACCGGGCGCCATTCTTAGTCATGTAACAGTAATGGAAAGTCCTAATTATCATAAGTTATTGATAGTTGGTGATGTGGCAATCATTCCTGCACCGGAGATTAAAGAAAAAATCGCCATCACCAATTATCTTATTAATATGGGACACGCTTTAGGTATCGAAAAGCCTAAAGTGGCAATAATTGCTGCCACAGAACAGGTAATGCCCAAAATGCAGGCTTGTGTTGATGCTGCTCTTTTATCCAAAATGGCAGACAGAGGACAAATAAACGGAGCTTTTGTGGAAGGCCCTTTAGCACTGGATGTTGCCATAGATAAAGAAAGTGCAGAAATCAAGAAATTAAATAACGAAGTAGCTGGCGATGCCGACTGTTTGGTGTTTCCTAATATTGAATCGGGAAATGTTTTTTATAAATCAAATACCAAACTTGCCCACGGTGAGCAGGGAGCAATTGTTGTAGGGGCCAGTGTTCCCGCGGTTCTTTCGTCGCGCGGTGACAGTATAAAGACTAAATTATACTCCATTGCATTGGCAGCTATCTCAGCAAAATAATATAATTTTGCACTCCTGAAATACATCACACACCTCAATTCTATGCATCAAGAAATCAGGATATTAGCCATAAACCCCGGATCAACTTCCACAAAGATTGCCGTTTATGTTGGCACAAGTCCTGTCTTCATTCAAACCATTCAACACAGCAGTCAGCAATTAGAACCTTTTAAGGTTATTACCGAACAGTTTGAGTTTAGAAAAGAACTTATTCTGAATGAATTAAAGGAAGCTGATATCCGTCTGGATATGATTGGCGTAGTCATGGGCCGGGGCGGACTACTGAAACCTGTTGAATCTGGGGTTTATGCGGTGAATGATAAGATGCTTGAAGAGCTGAGAACCTGTAAATACGGAGAACATGCCAGCAATTTGGGAGGATTGATTGCATGGGACATTGCTCGATCACTTCCCAACGCTAAAGCTTATATCACCAATCCTGTTGTTGTTGATGAATTTGGACCTTTGGCCCGTTTTTCGGGACATCCCCTTTTGCCAAGACGCTCTATATTTCACGCTTTAAATCAAAAAGCAGTAGCCAGGGAACATGCCAAATCAATCATGAAAAAATATGATGATCTGAACCTGATTGTGGTTCATCTTGGGGGAGGCATTACAGTTGGAGCACATAAAAAAGGCCGTGTGGTAGATGTAAATCAGGGACTGGACGGAGACGGCCCTTTTTCACCCGAACGCTCTGGGACACTTCCTGTAGGAGATTTGGTAAGACTTTGCTACAGTGGAAAATACACTAAAGAGGAAGTGTTAAAGATGATTAAAGGCGAAGGCGGATTGGTAGCTTATCTGGGAACTAACAGTGCTTATGAAGTTGAACAGCGGGCTGCCAAAGGAGATGAAAATGCAAAAATGATTTATGATGCCATGGCATATCAGGTAGCCAAAGAAGTTGGTGCTATGGGAGCCGTTTTAAATTTCGAGATTGACGGAATTCTGATTACAGGCGGTATTGCTAACGACAAATATTTCGTAAATCAAATTATTTCCTACATCCACAGAATGGCGCCCGTTCATGTTTATCCTGGTGAAGATGAAATGAAAGCGCTTGCCCAGAACGGACTGCGTATCGTTACCGGAGAAGTACAACCCAAAATTTACGATTAAAATTTCAAGATCGTCTTAAAATTCCTGACTCATCAGTCAGTAATGCATGAGTCGACGATAGTAAAAATAAAAGGCTGCCCTTTTCAGGCAGCCTTTCACAATCTTAACCAATTTTTATTTAGTGATTGCTCAAATAATCAGCGATACCTGCATGAGAAGCTTCCAAGGCTTCATCTCCGGGTTTCCAGTTTGCCGGGCAAACTTCACCATGCTCTTCAAAGAATTGTAAAGCATCAACCATACGCAAAGCTTCTTCAATACTACGACCCAAAGGAAGGTCATTCACGACTTGATGGCGAACAGTACCTTCTTTATCAATCAGGAACAGACCACGATAGGCTACTGCCTCACCATGAAATTCCATTTCGCCATTCTCGTTGTAGTCATATTCACCAGCCAATACATCAAAGTTTTCAGAAATTGTTTTCGAAAGGTCAGAAACCAAAGGATATTTAACTCCTTTAATTCCACCGTCTTTCTTATCAGTGTTCAACCAGGCCCAGTGAGCATGTGGAGAATCAATTGAACATCCCACTACAGCCACATTTCTTTTTTCAAATTCTTCAATTTTTTCCTGAAAAGCCAGAATCTCTGTGGGGCAAACAAAGGTAAAATCCAATGGATAAAAGAAAAATACCACGTGCTTTTTCCCGATGTACTGTTCCAAAGAAAATTTTTCAACAAATTCACCTCCGTTGACAACTGCAGTTGCTTCAAACAAAGGAGCTTTTTTTCCAACTAATACAGACATAATTTAAATTTTTAAGTATTTATTCATTTTAATGCAAAATTAAGAATTATTTTAAATAAGGAACTTTTTTATATCAAATAATTGTTAAAACTACTTGAGAAATATAGAGTTTCGCTTATATTTTAAAACAGAAAAGATCAACACTTTTCTCCTGAAAATTAATTCAAAATGTCCACTAGAATTTCCTTAAATCATACCTCAGAAAACAGTTTTGCAAAATTTTGTTAAAAACTTGCATTGACCCTATTAAATTATATAATTTTACTTCTTGATAGTGAAATGTTCTATTGTGATATATTTTGAATATTTTTCTATTCAAAATATTACCAGCAAGTTAGATCTTTTACTATAATTCAGGATTTGTATAAAATCAGATATGTTTTGTGCAGGTCCGTTCCAATTATGATGAGTCAAAAAGGAATGCATTTTCGAGATTGGGAAGATTCCTTTCGATTGTGCGTTAATTTTGACTGGGAAAAACTATTCTTTTGAATAGACCCTTTGAAAAAACATCCCGGAGTTTATATACCCCGGGACGTTTTATTTACGATGTTTCTGATTTATTGAATTCATCTCGAGCAAAAAGCTAAAATTTATTTCATGAAAAGAAAATTGAGTCCATTATTAGAATAGCTTTTTGTAGTTTTGATCCCAATTTTCCCCTAATGGGAAATTTCTGAAAAATAGAAAATTGTATGAACACACTGGAACAATTAAAACAGTATACCACCGTAGTGGCTGACACCGGTGATTTTGAATCGATTGCACAATACAAACCACAGGATGCCACGACAAATCCCTCATTGATTTTGCAGTCAGCATTAGATCCTAAATACAAATCATTATTTGATGATTCAGTAGTTTATGCCAAGGCTGCAGGAGGAGACGAAAAGAAAAAATTAGTGGCTGGAATGCAAAAGCTTTTTGTCAATTTCGGGCTTGAAATTCTCAAAATTGTTCCTGGAAGAGTTTCTACTGAAGTAGATGCAAGATTATCTTTTCGCATTTATGATACTGTTTTTTATGCCAAAAACCTTATCCGATTGTACGAAAAATCAGGTATTGGCCGCGAACGTGTTTTGATAAAAGTAGCTGCCACCTGGGAAGGAATCAAAGCTGCAGAAATTCTGGAAAAAGAAGGAATTCGTACCAACCTGACTTTGCTTTTCAGTCTGACACAAGCCATAGCCTGTGCCAATGCTAATGTAACCTTGATTTCACCTTTTGTTGGTCGTATCCTGGATTGGTATAAAAGAGAGAGAGGAGTTGATTCTATTCCGGCACACGAAGATCCAGGTGTCTTATCAGTACACGAAATTTACAATTACTATAAGAAATTCAATTTCCAGACCGAAGTTATGGGAGCAAGTTTTCGCAATACAGGCGAGATCAAAGAACTGGCAGGCTGCGATTTACTTACCATTTCTCCTCAGTTATTATCAGAACTGGAAAATTCAAGTGAGCCATTGGAAAGAAAATTAAGTCCTGAGAAGGCTGAGAAATCACATCACCAAAGAATAGATCTGGACGAAATGTCATTCCGTTGGAATTTGAATGAAAATCCAATGGCAGTTGAAAAGTTATCTGAGGGGATTCGCCGATTCAGTGATGACATCCGCCAACTGGAAAAATATTTCCTGAAACAATTTTAGTTCTTTGGGATTTACGAGAAATAAAAACAAAAGCCGCTGATTTAGCGGCTTTTTTAATCTTTCAGAATTCTATCTGGTAGCCCCACCAGGACTCGAACCTGGATCAAGAGTTTAGGAAACTCCTATTCTATCCCTTGAACTATGAGGCCTTTAAAAAGGTTTGCAAAAATAATATTTTTTTCGCCCTGACCGTTATAATTTTAAATTCTAAATTATTTTTAAGGGATTTAAACTTATGAAGAGGTCGGATTTTGAAAATCCGACCTCTTCATATCTTACCGAATAAAAGCACCTTAAAACAAAAAACTCATTAAAATACCGGCCACAACAGCAGAACCGATAACACCGGCGACATTAGGAGCCATTGCATGCATAAGCAAGTGGTTTGTATCATCGTATTTTAAACCCTCCATCTGAACCACTCGGGCGCTGTCCGGAACTGCAGACACGCCAGCAGCTCCAATCAAAGGGTTTATTTTATTTCCTTCGGGCGAAAACCAGTTCATCACTTTGGCAAAGAATACACCTCCCGCGGTTGCTACAATAAAAGAAGCGGCCCCAAGTACAAATATTAAAATGGACTGTTTTGTCAAAAAAACATCCGCTTGCGTGGAAGCACCTACAGTCATTCCTAAAATTATTGTTACACTATCAATCAGAGCATTACTGGCAGTATTAGCCAACCTTTTGGTTACACCGCTTTCCTTCAAAAGATTTCCAAGGAAAAGCATGCCCAGCAAAGGCAATGCTCCAGGAGATATGAACGTTGTAAGAATCAATGCTACAATCGGAAAGATTATTTTTTCTCTTTTGCTCACGGCTCGTGGTGGTTTCATCCTGATAACTCGTTCCTTTTTAGTAGTAAGGAGCCGCATGACCGGTGGTTGAATAACCGGCACCAAAGCCATATAAGAATAAGCGGCTACTGCAATTGGACCAATCAGATTCAGGGTTTTGATTCCATGGACAAGGCCTCCGTTCGCTAGTTTCGACGAAAGGAAAATAGCCGTAGGTCCATCCGCTCCACCAATGATACCAATGGATGCAGCTTCGGGAAGTTTAAATCCCAGCCATATAGCGCCTAAAAATGTGATAAAAATTCCTAATTGTGCTGCAGCACCCAAAAGGATCAGCCTTGGGTTCGAGATCAGGGAAGAAAAATCTGTCATGGCACCGATTCCAAGAAAGATCAAAGGAGGAAAAACACCCTTCAGCACGCCCATGTACAAATATCTCAGAACACTTCCATCCTGATAAATCCCAATTTGAAGATTAATGGAGCCATCATGAAAGAAAGGAATATTTCCTATAATAATCCCAGCTCCGATAGGAACCAGCAAAAGTGGTTCATACTCATATTTTATGGCAAGAAAAATGAAAAATATCCCGATAAAAATCATGATAATATTGCCCGACGTAGCATTCCGGATGCCCGTAAAACTGTAAAAACGGTTTAGACCGTTCATAATTTCATGGCCAAAATCTGTTCCCTGGCTACTCGTTCCGATTTGCGCCATGGTTTTATTCAAAAGATCAATATTCAGAATATTGCTTGATACCAGTTGATTTGCCATGAATAAAAACAATAGCAGTCCAAAGACAAGAAGGGCTCTTTTTTTGAATGGGTTGTTCATGTTCTCAAATTAAATCGTTAACAAAATTTTACCTACAACTCAATTTCCATCAAAACTTCATCCTGAATAATTGTATCAGAAGTCCTGACTTTTAATGATTTAATGATTCCATCTTTATCCGATTTAATAAGATTTTCCATTTTCATGGCTTCGTAAACCAGCAACTTATCATCTTTCGAGACCTTATCTCCTTCCTTGACAAATACATTCATAATTACACCCGGAAGAGGAGCTTTGACAATATGTATGTTTCCTTTCTGCTCACCTGAATTTCCTTTCTGATTTGAGATGCTTACTGATGGTTTTTTAATGGAAAGCTGTGTACGAACCTTTGGTTTTTGTAATTCAACCTCGTATTTGGTACCATTAACTTCAATGAGAGCATTTAAACCTTTCAGTTTAATAATCTCCGTTTCGTATTCATTACCCCTTATCGTAAACTTAAATCGTTTCATAATTTTTATCTTTTAAAATCCTGGAGGCCATAAATTTTAGAGCTCCATGGTGAATATGCTTTTGATGCTTTTTTGATAGTTAGTAAATTACTTTCATCGTCATGTAATTCTTTGGAAAAGTAAATGGTCATTGCAATTGCGGCCACTACCTGTCCAGGAACTTCAAAACTCTGATCATCATTGATATGAGGCATTTTGCCAAGTTTGATGAGCTTTTTCTTCACATTATTCTGAAGAAGCTTTGACACTCCTACAAAAGAATAATACAACAAAAGCAGGGCAAAGAAAACAATGACATATCCTGTGATGGATATTATGATCCCCTGATCCATATCACCGACCTGATTAAGTAAAATCATAGCATTTAAACTTTAGAGTGGAAGGTTTGAATGTTTTTTTAACGGGTTGACATCCTTTTTAGTAGCAAGGGTCTGAAGCGCCCGGATGATACGGAACCGGGTATTTCTTGGTTCGATCACATCATCAATAAAACCATAGCGCGCAGCATCATAAGGATTTGCAAACTTATCCTTATATTCTTTTTCCTTGATAAGCAAATAGTCTTCCTTTTCTTCAGGGGTCATATTCTTTACTTTCTTTCCTTCAAGAATTTCGACAGCCCCTGAGGCTCCCATGACAGCAATCTCAGCCGATGGCCATGCATAGTTAATATCTGCCCGTAATTGTTTGGAACCCATCACATCATGAGCGCCACCATAAGATTTACGTAAGGTGATTGTAATTTTAGGAACCGTGGCTTCGCCGTATGCATACAACAATTTGGCGCCATGTATAATAATACCGCCATATTCCTGAGCGCTTCCTGGTAAAAATCCTGGAACATCCACCAACGTAATAACAGGAATATTAAAGGCATCACAAAAACGGACAAAGCGGGCAGCTTTACGCGATGCATTAATGTCTAAAACGCCGGCCAAAAAGTTAGGCTGATTGGCTACAATTCCCGCTGGCATACCATTGAAGCGGGCGAAACCTACTACAATGTTTCTGGCATAATTTTCCTGAACTTCGAGAAATTCACCATTGTCCGTAATCATGTAAATAACATCTTTCACATCATAAGGAATACTGGCATCATCAGGAATAATCTCATTCAGAGTATCTTCCATTCTATCAATGGGATCCTTGCATTCCATAACCGGAGGGTCTTCCAGGTTATTCTGCGGCAGGAAAGAAAGCAGCTTTCTGATAAGAAGAATGCCTTCTTCTTCATCCTCAACCACAAAATGACTCACCCCCGATTTTCTCTCATGAACCTCGGCACCACCAAGATCATCGGTAGTGATGTCCTCACCGGTCACAGTTTTAGCAACTTTAGGCCCGGTCACAAACATGTAACTGTCTTTTTTGCTCATCAAAATAAAATCGGTAAGAGCAGGCGAATAAACAGCACCGCCGGCACAAGGACCGAAAATGGCCGAAATCTGCGGAATAAGTCCTGAAGCCAGAATATTCCTCTGGAAAATATCTGCATAACCTGCCAGACTCTTAACCCCTTCCTGAATACGGGCACCGCCGCTGTCGTTAAGCCCAATAATGGGCGCGCCTACTTTCATAGCCTGATCCATGATTTTACAGATCTTTTTCGCGTAAGCTTCTGAAAGGGAACCTCCGAAGATGCTGAAATCCTGTGAGAACACGTACACTACACGACCTTCGATAGTACCGTGGCCGGTAATGACTCCGTCGGTGAGATAATGTTCCTTTTCCAGTCCGAAATCAGTACTCCTATGGCTAACGAACATGTCGAATTCTTCGAAGCTGCCTTCGTCTAGCAACATAAGCACTCTTTCGCGGGCGGTAAATTTTCCTTTTTGATGTTGCAATTCAAGTCTCTTCTCGCCGCCGCCTTTGCGGGCTTCTTCCCGCCTTTCGATCAGAGCCTGTATATTCTCTTCAATTGTCATGGTTATTTATTGAAAATTTATTTGGGTTTAATTACTGTCCTGTTTTTGTAGAAAAACCCCGCTTTCGCAAGGTTTCTTCCAGTGTTTTCAATATTATCGCTGTGTGATACTTTCATGATAAAATTTATCTGTTAAAAGTTTCACAAAAATACATGTTATTTATGGAATACGACTAGATAAAACACTGATTTTTATAAATTTAGACACTATTCAAATAGTCATTTACACTAAGCCATAAGTATCTGATTCATTGATATTGACAGAGATTTTATCTGTTTATTTTTTCACAGATTAAGATAAAAATTCTTATTAATCTCAAGTTTAGCATCAAAATTCTGTGGTTTTTTTCTTCAGAATTAATCGAAAATGGCAAAAAAAAGACGCACCAAAATCGATGCGTCTTAAATGAGATTTTCAAAGTCTCCCCGGAAGGGCTCGAACCTTCGACCCGCTGATTAAGAGTCAGCTGCTCTGCCAACTGAGCTACGGAGAGTAATGATACTGTCTTTATGAACAAACTGAATTGAAAAACCATTTTCTTTTCAGGTCTGCAAAAGTACGTTTTTTTTGTTTTTATCAAATATTGAAATGGAGAAAACTTTCCCTGAAGCAATGGACCTGTCATTTTTTCAATCATTAATTTCAAGAAACAATATTCATTTATCCTGTCTCTATCCAATTTCATTATTTTTGTTTGTACAAATTATAAAGCTGCCGTGTCAGACAAACCTTATAAATCAGCGCTCAAAGTAAACCCGGGGGTCGAGAAACCCGATCAGGTTAACCCTGCATTGCGTCAGGGTAAAAAAAAGTTCGCTCGGGAAAAACCTGATGTCCAAAAGCTTTTTGAAGGAATCCGCAAAAGCGATCCAACCGCATTGGGCAGAGGGATCACTCTGATAGAAAGTACGCTTCAGGAGGACCGTCCAACCGCACAACAATTGATACAAATGTGCCTTCCCTACTCGGGAAACTCTTTCCGTTTAGGAATTACCGGTGTTCCGGGGGTTGGAAAAAGTACTTTTATTGAATCATTTGGTTTATTGCTGATAGAAAAGGGTAAGCGGGTAGCCGTGCTGGCCATTGACCCAAGCAGTCTTAGAACTAAAGGAAGTATTCTTGGTGATAAAACCCGCATGGAATCATTGGGGAACCATCGTGACGCTTTTATCCGCCCGTCTGCCAGCGCCGGAACACTGGGAGGAGTTGCACGCAAAACGCGTGAGAGTATGATTCTTTGCGAGGCAGCCGGTTTCGATGTAATTTTCATAGAAACGGTCGGAGTCGGTCAATCTGAAACTGCTGTTTCAAACCTCGTGGATTTTTTTCTACTCCTGATGCTTGCCGGAGGTGGCGACGAACTTCAAGGCATAAAAAGAGGCATCATGGAAATGGCTGATTTGGTTGTTATCAATAAAGCCGATGGCGACAATTTGAAAAGGGCCCAAATGGCCGTTCAGGAATACAAACAAGCATTGCATTTGTTTCCTTCCCTGCCAAACGGCTGGCAACCTGATGTTTTGAAAGCATCAGCAATTCAAAATGAAGGGCTGGAAGAGGTTTGGAACCAAATATCAAGTTTCCTAAACCTCACCAAAGAAAACGGTTTCTTTGAGAAAAACAGACAACAACAAGCATTGCATATTTTGGACGAAACCATACATACAGGCATAACCGAACACTTTTTTAATCATCCTGAAATAAATCAACTGATGGAATCGCTCAAGCATCAAATCCTGGAAAAGAAAATATCTCCTTACGAAGCCTCTGAACAGCTGCTTTCACATTATTTAAAAGGGAAGAAATAGACAAAATCGCTTCTTCTGAACAAAAAATTTCACCTCTGCATTTCCGTATTTTCGATTAGTGTCCAAAAATTTATTTTCATTGTTCATAAGCGAACAGTACTGTTCGGTTTACAGGATCATTCCCTATGCCAAAAGTTTTTAAATGTCATTTTATTTATTTCATTTACAATACCATACAATCTTTGGCACACTATTAGTACAATAATAAGTACGAAACAAATTAAACATCTAAATAAAATGAAAGCAATAAGAAATATCGTAGCAGGGCTCTCAATCGCAATCATCGCCCTTACAGGTTCAGCCTTCGCTCATCAGGCTGATTCGAGCTACCTCACAGAAACTACATCTTTTGCTCCCCAAGAAGAACAATATGTAAACGACATCCCATTCAATACAGCCAAAATTGCTGCAGAAACACAATATCAAAAAGCTATCCAGGTTCAGTTTGAAGCTCCTGAAGAAAAAGAAGTAAACGACATTCCCTTTGACACAGAAAAAATTGCTATGACTTATTTGCGTCAGAAGGCTCTTACCGAAGTGTTCAAAGTTGATGAAGAAAAGAACGTAAATGACATCCCGTTCAATACGGAAAAAATATTCTTCATGCTTCAGACAAATAAACAATTGCTAACCAATAAATAATTTTTTGTTAAATATTGCGATGAAAATCCGCCCCTAAAAAGGCGGATTTTTTATTCTGTCACAATGCCATAATTCGAATTCAAAAAACTTTATACAAACGCACCCTTAATTTATTTTAAATACCTAATTTTGCCGACTTTTTAAAAGCTATTTTTTTTATAGATAATTAAATCAATTATAGTCTTTTATAAGACATCAGTATTGAAAATTCAGCATTATGGCATTCATCATTAAAGACAAGGTTTTTAGCAGAAGGTGGTTTATAGATTACAGCCTTATCGTGATAGGTTCGTTTATTTTGGCTTCTGGTTTTGTGCTCTTCATTACTCCTTATAAAATTGTTCCCGGTGGAGTTTATGGCATCTCAATTATCATTCACTATTTATTTAACACACCCGTTGGAATGGTTGCGCTGGCATTTGACATTCCACTGACCATCATCGGTCTAAAAATATTAGGTCCGCGCTTTGGAATAAAAACTGTTCTGGGATTTGTGCTCACAGCATTTTTCAACGACGGTATAACCTATTTCTATGGCTACAAACCTCTTGTTGTAGGAGATGCGCTTCTTTCTTCAATTTTCGGCGGACTTTTTCTGGGAGTTGGTCTGGGACTTATTTTTAAGTCCAAAGCCACATCCGGAGGAAGCGACATTATTGCTATGATCATCAGTAAATACACACGTCTTCCTGTAGGACAGCTTATGATCATGGTCGATTCGACAATTGTACTTTTGGGACTTGTCTTCTTTAGAGACTGGAAAATACCATTGTATTCGCTCATCGTTATATTTATCACCGGAAAAGTAGTAGACACTTTCCTTGAAGGTATGAACTACGATAAAGTATTGCTCATTATTTCAGATAAATACAAGGAAATTGGTGAAAAAATCATGTCTGATCTGAACCGTGGCGGTACATTACTCCATGGAACAGGCATGTACAATCAACAGGAAAAACAAATCATTTTCACGGTAGTTAACCGCCGTGAGGCAGTCATTTTACAATCGTATATCAATAATATAGACCCTCATGCCTTTGTAACCATCATTAACTCTAACGAGATATTAGGTGAAGGTTTCAAATCGCTACAGGAAAAATTGACTAGTTAGTAAGAGGAATGAAGGTAGTTGAGGATTAAGAAAAACTCATTTCTTACCCTTTATTCTTCATTATTCGAACTTATATAAAATTGCCATCCGCAATACCAGTTATCAGGATGTACATCAGGCGGACAACCAATTATGCGGGTTTTAATATGTGAATCGATGGTTTTAGCAAAAGTGGTGTATTCAATAATTCCACCTGATTTACACGGATAATCATCCAGCCCTTTTCTTTTCCTTGCAGATTGTACACGGCATTCGTTCATAAAAAAATCAATACTGTTCTCTGTTTCATTAGCAAATGACTGCGTGTTGACAGTTCCGTATAATCTGTAAGCCATCGCTTTTTTCAGACCGGCGATGCCCGGATGTTCAGAAAGACTCAAAATCTTTTTAATCCTGAGAGCCTCATAGGGTGAGAACTTTCCCCAGGCAGCATCATTGCATTTTTTGGCAGGTTTCATACCCTCGGAAAACTCTACAGCCTGGAACCAAACTCCATCATTGGCAAGCCAGTTAACCGCCACTGCTTCCCTGAGTTCATCAATTTTTTCGTCATCCAATTCAAGCAAAGCTTTCGGAATACCATCTTCCAGCTCAAAACCCAGCACTTTCGACAGTCGTTTCATCTGTATGGAAAAACTTTTCTGCCACGCTTCTTCCATGATTTCTGCTGCACGCTCAGCTCCAAAATTATCTTTAACTTCCTGATACCATAATGCATAATGCACCATCGTTCTTTGCATAAAGTCAAAAACCAGTCCCAGGTTCTCTTTTTTGTTTAATTCCAACTTCTCCATACAATTATCTTTTGATATAAGTCAATGAAATATGATGTTATCTATTCTGTGAAGATATCTTTTCCGCATGGCGGACCTTATCTTCAAATTCATCCGGAGACAAGCTTCGTCCTTGTCCGCAAATAGGACAATAATAAAAATACTCGGTTTTAAAAGTGGCTATTGGCAGAAAAAACAAACTAAAAACCTGTTTTGATTTCTGCACAAACCAATACCCGTCATTATTACAATGAAAACAGTGCTCCTTATTATTTGAGCGATATTGTTCAGTTTTTGGATAGGTCCCCCCGATGAAAATCATGGTATAAAAGTAAAAAAAGATTGTTTTTATATCTTCATAAGAATAATTGCTTGTCCTGTTTTTAAAAAATCTGAAGAGAAAAATTCTGTAGTTTTGCGCTTCAACGAAAAAAAAAATATGAATTCACTATATCCTTTTAAATTCCATCCCATCTTTAAAGATAAACTTTGGGGCGGCGATAAAATTAAAACAGTGCTGGGACTTGATTTCGGGAAATTGCCAAATTGTGGTGAAGCTTGGGTAATTTCCGGTTATCAGGATAATGTTTCCATAGTGCAAAACGGATTTCTTGAAGGCAACGATCTGAATGAGCTTGTTAGTATCTACATGGGAGATTTAGTAGGCGATTCTGTTTACGAAGAATATGGAGAGGTGTTCCCTTTGCTGTTAAAATTTATTGATGCAAGCGACTGGCTTTCCATACAAGTGCATCCCGATGATGAAATTGCACAGGAAAGAAAGATGCCCAATGGAAAAACTGAAATGTGGTACATCCTGCAGGCTGATGAAAAAGCACAGTTAATCAGTGGGTTTAACGAAAAAATTGACAAGGACATCTACCTAAAATATCTCGAAGAAAATAAGCTCCCTGAAATTCTTAACTATGAAAATGTAAAGGCAGGCGATGTGTTTTTTATACCTGCAGGCAGGGTACATGCTACCGGCCCGGGGATTTTGCTTGCAGAAATTCAGCAAAGTTCTGATGCAACATATCGTATCTATGATTGGGATCGCATTGACTCTGTCGGAATAAAAAGAGAATTACATACGGATTTGGCTTTGGATGCCATCGATTATGCAGTTCCGATTCACTATAAAACCCAGTATGCAACCTCCAAAAACAGAACAGCTACACTTGTAAAAAGTCCATATTTTACAACCAACATTCTTGAATTTGATCAGCCTGTTACTAAGAATCTGGAGGAAATAGACTCCTTTGTTATTTATATGTGTGTGGAAGGATACGGAAAAATTGCCTGGAGCGAAGGTGATGTTGAAATTAAAACCGGTGAAGCTGTATTGGTTCCGAACGTCATTGATGAAATTCTACTGGATCCTTCAGGAACGGCAAAATTGCTTGAAGTTTATATCCCATAGTCTATAACCAAACCTCATCCGTGTGAAGCTTTTTGAAACCAGTAAAAAGGAGAGTCGTGAAACGCGAATTAAAAGACTGTATTTCAACTTCTTTCCGGCATATCGCAGTACTGGAGCAAGAGTGAAGTTTATTTCATCTGATTACAAAGAAATTCACATCAGATTAAAGTTATACTGGCGGACAAAAAATTATGTCGGAACGGTTTTTGGCGGTAGTATTTTTGGCGCCCTCGATCCAATGTATATGGTTCAGCTCATTAACCTTCTGGGAAATGAATATGTTGTTTGGGATAAAGAGGCCAATGTCCGGTTTATTAAACCTGTAAATAAAACTGTTTTTGCCCGGTTTTTAATTACAGATGAATTACTGGAACAAATCAGGAATGAAGTAGCACTTAATAAAAAAATGCACCTTCGCCTGCCTGCCAGCTTTGTGGATAAAAACGGAACAATATATGCCACAGTCGACAAGCTTCTTTACATTTCCGGCAAAGAATATTACGACCGTCAGCGTAAAGAAAGAGCAGAAAAACAATAAGTGTCAGATAATTTTTCGACTAGTTATTCTTTGTCCAGCTGTCGCGTAAAGGAACCGTACGATTAAAAACAAGATGTTCCGGTTTGCTATCCAGATCAACACAGAAATATCCCAAACGCTGGAACTGAAATTTATCACCTGCAACAGCATCCTTCAACGAAGGTTCGAGCTTACAATTTTGCAGCACCTTCAAGGAATCAGGATTTAAAAATTCTTTAAAGTCAACATCCTTGTGGCCTGCAGGATCTTCATCCAGGAAAAGCCGGTCATAAAGACGAATTTCAGCATCAATAGCGTGATCCACCGAAACCCAGTGTAACGTTCCTTTTACCTTTCGTTGATCGTGGCCACCGCTTTTTGTTGCCTCATCGTAAGTGCAATAGATTTCGACAATATTTCCCTGCTCGTCTTTTTTAAAATCTTCACATTTAATAATATAAGCTCCTTTCAAACGAACTTCGCTACCAGGCCCAAGACGAAAGAATTTCTTCGGAGGATTTTCCATGAAATCTTCACGCTCAATGTAAACTTCACGAGAGAATGGAATCTTTCTTTTTCCACTTTCCGGATCTTCAGGATTGTTTTCAATTTCCAAAACTTCAACCTTATCTTCAGGATAGTTGGTAAGAATTACTTTGATAGGATCTAAAACACCAAATACCCGGGGAGCAATCCTGTTTAGATGCTCACGAACACTGAATTCCAGCAGGCTGACGTCAATAACATTGTCGCGTTTAGCAATTCCGATACGGTCCGCAAAGTCCCGAATAGATTCAGGAGTATAACCACGGCGGCGCAATCCTGAGATGGTAGGCATCCTCGGATCATCCCAGCCTGAAACCAGATTTTTATTCACCAGTTCAAGTAATTTCCTTTTACTCATAACCGTATAACTCAGGTTCAAACGTGCAAATTCAATCTGCCGTGGTCTGGGGCCGTCAGCCACCTGGTCAAGAAACCAATCGTAGAGCGGACGGTGAATTTCGAATTCCAAAGTACACAGTGAGTGTGTAATTCCCTCTATATAATCTGATTGTCCATGCGCATAATCGTACATGGGATAAATATTCCACTTATCTTTTGTCCTGTGATGATGGGCATGCAGTACACGATACATAATAGGATCGCGCATGTGCATGTTAGGAGAACTCATATCGACCTTTGCACGCAAAATCATGCTTCCGTCCTTTATTTCACCATTTTTCATCCGTTCGAAAAGCTCCAGATTTTCTTCCACAGGACGATTTCTGTAAGGACTTTCTGTTCCGGGGCGAGTTGGCACACCTCTTTGCTGACTGATAGTTTCCTGGGTTTGTTCATCTACATAAGCTTTCCCTTCATTTATCATCTGAACTGCCCATTCATAAAGCTGATCAAAATAATCGGAAGCATAATACGGTTTATCGTGCCACTTAAATCCTAACCATTGGATATCTTCCTGAATGGACTCCACATATTTAGTTTCTTCTTTGGTAGGATTGGTGTCGTCAAAACGAAGGTTGCAAAGTCCATTATATTTTTCTGCCAGACCAAAATTCAGGCAAATGGATTTTGCATGTCCTATATGGAGAAAACCATTGGGTTCAGGTGGAAAACGGAAATGAATTTTATCCTTATGCTTTCCGTTTTTGAGGTCTTCTTCAATAATAGCCTCTATAAAGTTGAGTGACTTGATGTTGCCTTCAGCCGGTTCCATACAAAAATTTTTATATAAAATAAGAGGGCAAAAGTACTGAGAAAAGCAATAGAATCCATCACTAGATTGATGCTAAATAAGAGGTTCCGTATTGATTTTGTGCTATTGTTGCCCTGAATAATCCTCTGTGCTTTCCTTGATTCGGCGCAACTCTTTTTCATTGATCAGTTTCTCCGCTTCCTCGTCGGGTCCAAGCATAGCTGCCAGCGGCTTGGTGTTTTCGTTATGTTCAAGTATGATTTTCAATGTCATGGTTAGAGGAACGGAAAGAAACATTCCTACAACACCCAGGATATATCCCCAAACAATCAAAGAAAGGAATACGACCAGGGTCGAAAGTCCCATTCCCCTCCCCATAATTCTTGGTTCAAAGAAATATCCAATCAGTAAATTGACGGCCAGATAACCCACCGCAACCCAAATCATGGGTATAAACCCAAGCTGTATCCATGTAAATAACATGGCCGGGATCGCTGCGATAATTGAACCAATGTTTGGGATATAATTCAGCAAAAAGGCAATAAGTCCCCATAAAATGGCATATTCCACACCCAGAATACCGAGCCATATTCCTATCAGAATACCTGTCATTAAACTGACAACGGTTTTGATAACCAGATAATGTCTTACACTTTTCTCAATACGCGAAATGTTTTTCATTGTTTTTCCGGCCGAAGCAGCACCGAAAATTTTAGATTTAAGTGAAATGCTCTTCATCTCAAGCAATACAAACAGTACGATGAAAAAGATAAGCGTTGTATTACTCATTACATTTCCTAATTGCCCAAGTGTCGATGCAGTAATATCCAGAATCTTAACCGGATCGAACATTTGCGTGAGCTTTTGAGTGGAAAAATTAAAACCTAATCTTGTAAACTCCTGATTTGCAGAAGTAATAATACCGATTAGGCGGTTTTCGTACTTTCCAAGATGAGAAGTAAAACTGGAAACAGATCCTCCGATGATACTGCTAAGGCCAAGGATTATCAATAAAATTCCAACCATAATAATAATCACGGAAAGTACGTGTGGAACTTTCTTTGCATCAATCCATGAAACCAGATGGGCACCAATTACACTTATGAAAAATGCCATTAATAGCATGGTAATAATGGACTCGGCCATGATAACTCCGGCAATAATGATGATTACTGCAGCAGTAAAGATAGACGCCCTGAAAATACGATCGCTAATGAACAGGTGTTTTTCCATAGTCGGTTGAGAAAATTTTGTTGTACAAATATACGTAATGATATGTGAAAAAGTGAGACTTGTCGGATTTATCACTCTTTTTATCTTACCCGCATTTCTGAAACCGGAAAATAGAAAGTCTTGTGCAAAAAAATGGGATTATCAATTATTACGGGTGAAATTTCCCAATATAGATTTGATTTCACCGAGATAAGACCTCCCAAATAAATTAACATGAACAAGCAAAGGATAGAGATTACAATAATCAAGGCGTTGTTGCCACCCGGGTTGCAATGGGTAAGCCTCGTTATAAGCCTCATAAAATTGAGGATGAAAACCTCCGAAAAGCTTAGACATACCTAAATCCATCTCGCGATGCCCATAATAAACGGCAGGATCAACAAGGACAGCATCGCCCTTTTCATTAACCATAAAATTCCCACTCCATAAATCTCCGTGTAGCAAGGCCGGTGGTTCGTTTGGGAAAATTTCATTTATCCTTTCTTCAAAAAGTTCGAAAGCCTTTAAATCTTCCCTATCTATTTTTCCATTGTTAAAAGCCATTTTTATTTGTGGTTTCAAACGCTCTTCGACGAAAAACGCATCCCAGGAATCATGTTCTTTGTTGCTCTGATACAAGGAGCCGATATAATTATCATGCGAAAATCCGAATTTAGACTGACTGTGTTTGTGTAACGCGGCCAAACGCTGCCCGAAATCTTCCCAAAATTTTACTCCTTTCGAAGCTGATTCGATAAACTTCAGCACCAAAAAAGCCTGATTTCCATTCTGTCCGGAACCCATCACTTCAGGAACAGGAATCTCATCAGCATCAAAAAGGACCTTTAAACCCATAGCTTCTTTTGGGAACATTTCAGGATATATGAATGCATCATTAATTTTTACAAAGAACAATCCAGCAGTAGTCTCCAAACGGTAAGCAAGATTAATAGAACCCCCACTCACGGCGGATGACATGAGAATTTTGACAGGTTTTCCCAGTCTGCGGACTAAAAACTCAGTGACTTTAGTTTCCCAATTCATGACAGGGTATAAAATTAATGAAATATTTTACCGGACATATTGTTATTTGAGCCCGATTGCTTAAATTTGCAGCCCCTTTAGCACTGGTTGCTAAGGCAGGGCCTATAGCTCAGTTGGTTAGAGCACCTGACTCATAATCAGGTGGTCCCAGGTTCAAGTCCTGGTGGGCCCACTTAATACACGGCAGTTACATAATCCATTGTAACTGCTTTTTCTTTTTCACACAAAAAATTCACTCATATTTCGCGATACCGTCCAACGTCCGGAATCGATGGGAAACTAATATTCATTGCTGGAATTCAATGTATAACCAATGATCGGTTTAAAAAAACTGACACAGAATTTTGAACACTTCTGGAGGAGTTTCTTAAATCAAAAGGGCTGAACTCAGAAAGCCGAAAAGTCAAAGGTCCGGAACCCAAACCTTCAGCAAGACCCGTCATTGCGGGGAGGTAACCGACTGCCTGTCCCGATCTATCAGGAAAGCAATCTCTTTTTTCCCATATCATCTCGTTTAAAATGGTTCAATGCTATGCGTTCAACATTGTTCAGAGTTGGATGTCCCGGAATTCCTTTGTTTTACTACTATTATTCATTGGAAATCAATAACCTATTCGTTTAAAAATATTTTATCCGCTGAAGACAAGGCACTTATACTACCCACCTCCGACACATGTCCGACATAGGTCCGACACAAGTCCGACGACGGTCAGAGATGAGTCGGAGGTAGGTGGGAGTTAGGTGGGAGTTAGGTGGGAGGAAAGAGGGAGCTGGGACAGGAGAAAGACCAATGGGGAACGTAACAGTAAAAGGTTAAAATCCGGAAAAGTCAACGAGTCTAAAAGTCCAAAGACCGAAGGGTCTAATAATCAGTAGAAAGTGATACCTCATTCGTGGAAACGCATGTAATCCATGGACAGAAAAAATCCTCAGAAATAATGTCGAACAAGAATTACCAATTTAAGATTTAAGAAGATGGAGGCGAGCTCCTCCCATTTTTAGGACCACTCTAAAGTAGAGAATTCGGGGTGTTGAGGTCATAAGAACAAGTTTGTTCTGTTGACCGAAGGGAAACATCCCGCGGCAGGTACCCATAGCCGGAGCAATACACCATTTTGTCCGGCACAGGTTCGGGCAGGCTATCCACACACCCCCACAGGAGAAATAAAAAAACCATCTGCATTATTGATATACAGATGGTTTTTTTTAAAAGTTCCAGCCGTTTCTAATAGGCTTTGGCAAATACCACCCTGCCCTGTGAAGGATTTCCGGTGTATATACATTTTCCTGCCTCCTTATCCTGATTCAAGGGAATCAGGCGGATAGTGGCCTTGGTTTCATCTTTTATTTTCTGCTCAGTTTCGGATGATCCATCCCAGTGAGCAAGAACAAATCCTCCCTTTTCAATCTGATTTTTAAAATCTTCCCATGTATCCACCGTAAAAGTATTATTCTCTCTGAAATCTAATGCTTTTTGATAAATATTCTTTTGGATCTGATTCAAGAGGTTCTCTACCTTTTCGGCAATATTTTCAATACGCAAAACTTCTTTTTCCAATGTGTCTCTTCTGGCAACCTCTACGGTTCCATTTTGCAAGTCGCGCGGGCCTATAGCCAATCGAACCGGAACCCCTTTTAACTCCCAGTCTGCGAATTTGAAGCCTGGTTTAAAAGTGTCACGATCGTCATATTTTACTGAAATACCTGCTTTTCTTAACTCTTTGGTAATTTTTTCCACCTGGGCAGATATTTCCTTAAGTTCCTCTTCCTTTTTATATATAGGTACGATCACAACCTGGATCGGGGCCAGTTTCGGAGGCAGCACCAGACCATTATCGTCGGAGTGGGCCATAATTAATGCCCCAATCAATCGGGTTGAAACCCCCCAGGATGTAGCCCATACATATTCTAACTGATTTTCTTTGTTCAGGAATTTCACATCAAACGCTTTGGCAAAATTTTGCCCGAGGAAGTGAGAAGTCCCGGCCTGCAAAGCCTTTCCATCCTGCATCAGGGCTTCGATACAATAAGTTTCTACAGCGCCTGCAAACCGTTCGTTGGGCGACTTCAAACCTTTTAAAACCGGCACTCCCATATAGTTTTCTGCAAAATCGGCATACACATCCAGAATGGTTTCTGCTTCCTTTACAGCTTCTATTTGTGTTGCATGAGCCGTGTGTCCCTCCTGCCATAGAAATTCGGAAGTTCTCAAAAACAAACGTGTCCTCATTTCCCACCGCACCACATTGGCCCACTGATTAATAAGCAGTGGCAAATCCCGGTAGGACTGAATCCAGTTTTTATAAGTATCCCAGATGATGGTTTCTGAAGTAGGGCGAACAATTAACTCTTCTTCCAGTTTTGCTTCAGGGTCAACCATTACGCCACCTTTTCCATCACTTTTTAACCGGTAATGCGTTACTACGGCACATTCTTTGGCAAATCCTTCCACATGGCTGGCTTCCTTACTAAAAAAAGATTTTGGGATGAACAACGGGAAATAGGCATTCTCATGTCCTGTCTCTTTAAATTTGTCATCTAAAACCCTCTGCATCTTTTCCCAAAGTGCATATCCATAAGGCTTGATCACCATCGAACCTCTAACAGCTGAATTCTCAGCGAGATTGGCCTCCATCACCAATTCGTTGTACCATTGAGAATAATTTTCGCTCCTGCTTGTAAGTTTTTTTGCCATTTTTGAATTTTGGTATAGTCTTTGCAACTTATTAATCAACGGCAAAAATAAACAATGTTTATAGACGCACAATAAATATGACCATGAAGACAATAAAACAGTTTCTTTTAGCTATTACAGTTGTGAGCCTTTTCTTTATAACCGGATGTACAACGATGCAAAACGTTCCGTACGATGACGTTTACTATTCGACCACCAAAGGTGCATCACAGGATGTGTCAGCCCTGCAAAACCAGGCAACTGTTACCACTGCACCGGCAAGATATGAGGCAGGCACAGTGGAAGCGGTAAACACATCAGGACAAAATATATCATCGGTTAATCCTAAAGAAGAAGGTTATACAATTGATACGCTTCGCACCGATACCATTAAAACCAGTAATGTTGATTCTGTTGTTTACAGTAAAATCGATACCGGCTTAGGATTTAACAGCACCTCATTTGGTACAGGAGTCAGCAGTTGGTCCTTTGGAGGTTATGCCGGATTATTTGGTTATAACTCTTTTGCTTATGATCCATTCTGGTATGGCTACAGTTTCCCGTATTCATATTATCCTTACTACAATAACTGGTATCCATATTATGGTTATGGTGGTTGGTCGCTGTATAGTTTTAATTTAGGATATCCTTACTGGGGCGGGATTGGATTTGGTTACCCGTATTACGGATATAATCCGTATTATGGTTATAATTATCCTTACTATTATGGAAACTACACTCCTTTCTATAACAGATCTTACAGGTACGGACATCGCAGTGCAGCACTGAGTGGTTCATACATACCATTCGGTGGAGGAGCCATTCCTATGGCTGGAACAAAATCCTCAAGAGCTGAAGTAGTTAAACCTTCGGGAATCAGGCCATCCGCAGTTTCTGAAAAAGGAACAACAGCAGCTTTTACGAGACCTGTAGGTTCAATGAGATATCAAAAGGCTCTTGAAAATGCAAAATCAACCAGAGTAGAAGCTAATGGAAATATGCTTCAGAAGCCTCCGGTTTACAGAGGAACCAATGCTGCAGACCGTGCGCTTCAATATCAAAGGCCTGCATACAGGCAGCCGGTAAACATGTCTGTACCTCGCTATCAAAAGCCAAAGCAATATCAAAGTCTTGATACAAGACAACCGAGAAGTAGTAATGAATATTTCAGACCACAGCCACAAACAATAATCAATGGGAAGGCAACCAGGGTAAATACTTTCAGAGAACCACAAAGGTTTAATGTTTACAGGCCAGCCAATACACGGTCGTACAATTATAGCAGACCGGTATACAGAAACTCATGGATTAGAACAACAAAGTCAACACCGGTACGTGAATATTCTCCAAATCAGAGATTTTATTCATCACCAACCTTTAACAATAATAATAATAATAACACAAACAGGACTTACACTCCACCTGTCCGTATTTCGACCGGAAGTGGTAGTAGCGGTGGTGGTAGCCGTGGCGGTGACGGCGGCGGTGGAAATATCAGAAGATAAACCGACCATTAATTTAAGTTCTTTAATTAATTTCAATTATCATGAAAAAGTTGTTTTTGATTATAGCCTTAGCAGGCTTTTGGGGCTCCTTATATTCACAATCAGCTGAAGATGCCTTAATCTATTCCCAGACATTTTACACGGGAACAGCCCGAAGCATGGCTATGGGAGGGGCATTCGGCGCATTGGGAGCTGATCTTTCAGTTGCAAGTACCAACCCGGCTGGGATGGGGCTTTATCGATTCAGTGAATATTCAATTACACCCGCATTTAATTTCAATAGTGCTCACTCCCTGTACAATGGAGTTGGAATGGACGATAACGAAATTAATGTAGGGATTGATAATTTAGGATTTGTTTCTTCCAGAAAAATCGGGGACAAAAATCAAAAAGGGTGGAAATATGTCCAGTTTGCTTTTGGGATGAATAAAATGAATGGATTTAACTCCAGCATCGATATGCAGGGGCCAAATGCAGTAAACTCAAGACTGGATACATATATTTCGAATGCTGACGGAATTAACTATAATGACATTGCCAATAACACAAACAACAACTATACTTACTTTCTACAACCAGCCTGGGACCTTTATTTGATAGACACCATTCCGAACCATTCTGATATGTACTATAGTCCGGTTCCCTACGGTGGTACCTATCAAAGGCTATTGTTGAATAAGTCAGGGGCCGTTAACCAATGGTTTTTTACGGTTTCTGCCAATTATGACAATATATTATATGTTGGTGCCACACTCGGATTTAATTCTTTAAAGTACGTAAGTAATTCTTATTACTCAGAAGTTGATGCTGCAGATACGATTCCGTATTTTAACAGTTGGGGTGTAGATGAGAAAGTGGAGACCAGCGGGACCGGCGTTAACCTGAAACTGGGGGTTATTGTACAGCCTGCAAATTGGCTGAGAATCGGTTTAGCATTCCATACGCCAACTTATTACTGGAATATGAATGACACGTGGCAGACAAATACCCATGCTGATTTAGGCTGGACTTCTCCAAGTTCCATTTCTTCACCGGTAGGAAACTTCAGTTATACACTTACTACACCAATGAAAATTTTGGGCGACGTAGGCATTATTATTGGCAATTATGGATCAATCTCTGCTGAGTACGAAAGGGTGGATTATTCAACCATGAAATTCAATTCTTCTGATTATAATTTTGCCACTGAAAACAGTAATATCAAAGGCTATTATACAGTAGCAAATAATATCAGGTTAGGTACCGAATGGCGTTTTGGCAACACAGCTCTCAGAGCAGGTTACGCTTATTACGGAAGCCCCTATGCCAGCAACTTAAATAATGGAGCCAGAAATTCTGTTTCAGGCGGTATAGGATTTCATCTCAACAACTATTCTCTTGATTTAGCCTATGTACATTCTGTCCAAAAACAGGATTATTACATGTATGGTAATCAGAATATTACTGTAAATCCAGCCAACAACATTTATAAATACAATTCATATGTATTTACCGTAGGCTACAGATTCTAAACTACGACAGGAAAATTTCTTCTATTCTTATAATAATTCGACAGGCCGTAAATCAGAAGTGAGAAACTTCTGATTTACGGCTTTCTTTTTATCTAATTGCTTTTATTTATTCTGGATTCGCATTAGCGACTCTTTAGCCTCTCCGCAGATACTGGTGTGGTATTCGTCAAAGTTCAGGTTCAGGCACTTTTTGTAATATTTCCTTGCAAGGCTCAGACTATCTTCAGATTCATATATTCTTCCTAGCATCAGTGAAGAATTAGCAGCAAAATATCGTAGTGAATTTTGTCCCTCCTGCAAAGTCTTTTTATACCAAACCTTGGCATCCCCTATTCTTCCTTCCTTTTCATCTATCCTGCCGTAACGGTAAGTTCTTTCCAGAGCTTCTTCCAATGATAACTCTGAAGCCTGCATCCCATTCAAAATCTGCTCTGCCCGCTGATAGTATCCTCCGTCAAACAGTATCCTAACATTCAACAAGGGGAAATTCGGTACTTTGTGGGCTTTTGCCTCCAATAGCGCTTGTTTATCTGCATCCACAATCTGGCTTCCTTTCACAAGTACTGAATCCATATTCTGAAAATAACCGGCTGTATCTCCTTTGAGAAAATCAATCCAGGCAAGTTTTCTCCAGGCATCTTTTACATAGTTGATCCCTTTAAAATTTCTCAGGAAAATCCGGTAATATGTTGCTGCATTAAAGTCAAGTTTTCTAAGCAGACACTCACCATGCAAATAATCAAGATAGTAAAACCTGTAATAATTATGGTTATCGCCCATTTGTGAAATAATTTTCAAGGCTGCATCATTCTGTCCATGTCGCATTAAAATGTCTACTTTCAGATAAGCCAGCATCATATTATTTGTATCCATTCGGTTCAGCTCATTCGATAACTTATCCAACGCCTGCTGATTGGGGGAAAGGTTCAATTCGATGAAGCCAAGAAAAAACAGTGCCTCATTCCTAAGATAGGAATAGTTTGCATCAAGGTTACTTTTTTCCAACACGCGATAGATTTCAGCTTTTCCTTGTTCAACACTCCCCTTCATTGAAATAATCTTCAGCATCCACTGGTATTGTGACGGGACTACACCAATCATTACATGAAGTACGCCCAGCGTTATTTCATCCGGAAGAAAACCCGGGAACTGCTGCTGATTGTCTGTTATCAATCTGTATGCCTTGTTGATTTGCCAGGCTCCGCGAAAATATTGTCCAAATTTCAGCCGCGCAAGTGCCCACTGCAGGTTCATATTCGCCAACAGCAAATTCTTATAAGGGTTGTTATCCGGCAGATCCGCTATTCTTTGATATCTTTCAGGGAAAAGATTATCAACTTTTTGAAACGAATTAATATCCTCGCTAATAAAAATTCGGATAAAATCACTGTAATTCTCAAGATAATCTACAAAAACATTTTCAGGATCACTTTGCCGCTCGCTTTTCAGGATCTTGCTTGCACTGTCAAGCTTAAGTGCAAGAACGTCCTCATACGCTTTCTTCATTGGTGCATTTATTACGACTTGCTGAGCAGGCATAATTCCGAAAAAAAAACAAGATAAAATAACCAGGGAGAGTTTCTTCATAAACTTATTCTTATCAAAAACTTAAAGTATTATTTGAGGGCATTATAATGAAATTTTATCACCTTATAAAAAGTCTGTTTTTAAAAAAATCATGTCAGTTTTTCATCTAAAAGCAAAAAAAAAGTTAAAAAATTCGAGACGTTATAGTTCACCATATTGGCTCAACCCTTCGTAAAACATTTGTTTATATGGGTTAACAAAACTTAAAAGACTTAAAATTATGCGACCGCTACCAAATAAAGCTGCTAAAATATTGATTTTTTAAACTACATTTGCCTGCAAACAACGCCCGTTTTCCATGAAAATTGTAGTCTTTGGCAAGCAACTAGAAGAAACACACATACCTTATCTTAAAGAATTATTTGATGAATTACATCATCGAAAAGCTGAGGTTTTAGTTTACAGGCCTTACTATGAAAAGCTTACCAGGAAGATAAGATTTGCCTCAGAACCTGAAATCTTTTCCAACATGGAAGATATCAAAGGACTTGATTTCTTGTTTTCAATAGGCGGCGACGGAACATTGCTCGACTCTGTTCCTTTTGTGCGTGATTCCAATACACCAATCCTTGGAATTAACCTGGGGCGTTTAGGGTTTTTATCTTCGATTTCGAAATTTGAACTTCGTCAGGCAATCGAATATATTTACAATAACAATTTCACGCTGGACCAACGTGCTTTATTGCAACTAAAAAAACCTGATAATTTGTTTGGTGACTTAAATTTCGCACTGAATGACGCCACCGTATACAGGAACAATAAAACATCGCTTGTTGCGGTTCATGTATATGTTGATGACCTGTTTTTAAACACTTATTGGGGCGACGGACTTATCATTTCAACGCCTACGGGGTCCACGGCGTATTCGTTAAGTGTAGGAGGGCCGATCATTACACCAGGCTCCGAAAATTTTGTCATTGCACCTATTGCATCGCACAATTTAACTGTTCGGCCAATCGTTATTTCAGACAAAAGTTCCATTAAATTAAAAATAGAAGGAAGGGAAAATACGTACTTAATGGCTATGGATTCCCGGTTGGCCACGATCAAGAAAACTGAAGAAATTATACTTGGCAAGAGCGATTTTAAAATAAACCTGGTCAGGATGCCTGGACATAACTTTTTCTCCACCATTAGAGAAAAACTGTTCTGGGGGGTAGACATCCGAAATTAGAAGTCAGAATTGATAAAAAAATGATAAATTTGCCGCTCAAAATCAGGGACAAGCGTAGGTCTATGAAAGATGTTTGCCAAAAGCAATGTTCATACATTGTTGTTGTTATGTTGGTAGGTATGGTCTTTCCGCTTGAATTGCAGGCTCAACAATCTGTTGAGGTTGGAATTCTTGGCGGTATGGCATACTATAATGGTGACATCAATCCTGGAAAACCTTTTGTAAAGCCGCAGGCAACTTTTGGTGTATTGGCAAGATATAATTTTAATGACAGGTGGACGGTTAAAGGGTCTTTTACCCATGGATCAGTTACAGCAAAGGGTTTTGTTCCTACTCCGGATAACAGTAGCATTATGGGGGTCAATTTTTCTACCAACATTGACGAACTTGCATTAACAGGTGAATTTAATTTCTGGAAATACGAAACAGGAAACAATTTTCGCCGAATGTCTCCCTATATTATGGGTGGGGGTGGACTTTTTCATTACCATGGTAGCGTTTTTAAGGACACTGATTATAGTAATTACAGTGGTTTTAGTCCTGCATTGATTTTTGGATTTGGATTTAAATACAGCCTAACTAAAAAATTAGGATTAGCAGCCGAATGGGGCATGAGAAAAACGTTTACCGACAACCTTGATAATGTAAGTTATCCTTATGCAACAAATCTGAATGAAAAAGACTGGTATAATTTTACTGTTGCCAGCCTTACATATAAAATCGACCTGACGCGCCCTATGAGTTGTAAAAATTTAACGTGGTAATTAAGAATGGATTATCTGAATCGCATCAATAAGGAGAAACTGCCGAAACACGTTGCCATTGTCATGGATGGAAACGGACGGTGGGCCCATCAGCATGGGGAAGATCGCGTTTTCGGACATCACAAAGGCGTGGATGCTGTTCGCAAAATAATGGAAGCAGCGGCAGAGCTGGGCATCAAGTACCTGACATTGTATACTTTCTCGAAGGAGAACTGGAACCGCCCCAAAGAAGAAGTAGATGCTCTCATGGAGCTGTTTCTGGAAACCATAGAAAAGGAAATCCCTACACTGAATAATAACAACATACGTCTTTTTTCCATCGGCGACATCGACAGCCTTCCGAAGAAAAACCGGGAAAAATTGTTGAGCACCATCGATCAAACCAGCCACAACAATAAAATGACACTTACTTTGGCAATAAGTTACAGTGGCCGGTGGGAGATCGTCAATGCAGTGAAAAAGATCTGTGAAGACTATAAACAAGGAAAGGTAACACCGGAAAAACTAAACGATACTATGTTTTCAGGTTACCTGGCGACCGCGAATATGCCTGAACCCGAATTGATCATCAGAACAAGCGGGGAGCAGCGCATTAGTAACTTCTTACTTTGGCAGCTGGCCTACTCGGAGTTGTACTTTTCGCCTAAATACTGGCCTGCTTTTACAGCAAATGATTTTTACAAAGCCATCCTGGAATACCAAAACAGGGAAAGAAGATTTGGTTTAACAAGTGAGCAATTAAAATTTGAAGAACGG
Organism: Bacteroidales bacterium; assembly: GCA_014860665.1. Lineage (GTDB taxonomy): Bacteria > Bacteroidota > Bacteroidia > Bacteroidales > F082 > Sulfidibacterium. Next base: position 29,025 of record JACZJI010000143.1, read on the forward strand.
AATGAAGATTAGCACAAAGAGCCGGTTTTGGCTTTTACTTTTTATTGGTACGCTCCTAGCAATTCCCGGAGTGAAAGCCCAGGTTACCTCTGACAGTTTACAATCACTAAATCTGAGTTACAATAACCCCCAATCTTATATTTTAGGAGGAGTTACTGTTTCAGGAAATAGCTATATCGATAAGTCAGTTGTCGTTATGCTTTCGGATTTGGAAGTTGGGAAATCCATCAAAGTGCCTGGAGACGATGTGACTGACGCTATCAGAAAATTATGGAAACAAGGGCTTTTTGATGATATTCGAATTTCGGCTACAAAAGTTGTAAACGACACCATTTATCTCAATATTTATCTTGATGAAAAACCCCGTCTCGCAGAGTATACTTTTTCTGGAATCAAAAAATCCGCTCAATCGGATTTGAAAGATAAAATTAATCTGACTCGCGGCGATGTGGTTACTGACCATCTTCTAACCCGCACTGCCAGGATCATTAAAGATTATTACAAAGGAAAAGGATTTCTTAATACTGATGTCAACATTACAGAAACCAAAGCCGGTGCCAGAACCTCCAGCAGCCATTTGGTTAACCTCAATATTCACGTTAAGAAAAATGCCAGGGTAAAAATTGCCGAAATAAACATCTTTGGCAACAAAGCTTTCTCGGCTGAAAAAGTGAAGAAAGCTATGAAAGACACAAAAGAAATGGGGCGTTTGAGACCTCTAAGGCCATTGGGAGGGCTGCTTGTAGATGCTACTTCAGACGTCTTTACGCTGCGCTTTCATAAGTTAAGTGATGATGTCCTTAATTATTTCCTGAAAAACTATAATCCCAGAATTTTCAAAGCTTCAAAATTTGTTGAATCCAAGTTTAATGATGATCTTGCCAGTATCGTCACAAGCTATAACAAAGAAGGATTCAGAGATGCTCAGGTCGTAAGGGATTCGATCTATAAAACAAAAGACAACCGCCTTGGTATTAATATTTACCTTTATGAAGGGCCAAAATATTATTACAGAAAAATTACCTGGGTCGGAAATACTGTTTACCCTTCTAGATTCTTAAGTGAAGTTCTGGGTATTAAAGCAGGTGATGTATACAATAAAAAGCTTTTGGAAACCAACCTGGACTACAATGATAAGGGATTCGATGTAAGTAGCCTGTACATGGATAATGGTTATCTGTTCTTTAATGCTACTCCTGTAGAAACTTATATTGGGAACGACTCCATCGACTTGCAAATCAGAATTCATGAAGGCAAGCAGGCAAGAATTGATAAGGTGACCATCACTGGTAATACAAAAACCAATGACCATGTCGCTATTCGTGAACTTCGGACATTACCAGGACAGCTGTTTAACCGTTCCGCTGTTATCCGTTCAGTACGCGAGCTGGCAAATCTGAAATATTTCGATGCACAAAGCATTAAACCTGATATTAAACCTAATCCGGAAAACGGGACTGTTGATATAAATTATAAGGTTCAGGAAACTTCTGCAGACCAGATAGAACTTTCCGGCGGTTGGGGTTACGGAAGTATTATCGGAACCATTGGTCTTAGTTTCAACAACTTCTCGTTGCGAAACTTCTTCCACGGGGATGCATGGAGGCCCATACCTTCGGGTGATGGCCAGAAGTTATCACTCCACTTTCAGACTTATGGAGCAGGTTATATGAACTGGAATATTGCATTTACTGAACCCTGGTTGGGTGGCAGAAAACCGAATGCATTGACTGTTTCTTATTTCCATTCGATATTTGCATCGACAACAGTTGATCCAACAACATATGCAACAGTGCCAAGCCGTTTTGCAACTGATGGTTTTTCAATTGGATTAGGAAAACGACTTACATGGCCGGATGACTTTTTCACTTTGGAACAATCAGTTAATGTGCAGTTGTATAATCTGGAAAACTACGCCAGCGTATTCAATATAGGTAATGGAAACGGACGATATAACAACATAGCGTATAATATTGTGTTGGGCCGTAATTCAATAGACCAGCCCATTTTCCCGCAGAGTGGTTCTCAGTTGTCATTCTCACTTCAAATGACTCCGCCTTATTCTCTGTTCTCCAAAAACAAGGATTATGCTAATATGAGTGATGAACAGAAATACAAATGGATTGAGTACTATAAATGGAAATTTAAAGGAGACTGGTATCTTCCTATAATAAATAAATTAATACTCCATCCGGAGATCAGATTTGGATTCCTGGGAGCTTATAACAATAGTTTGGGAGTTACACCATTCGAACGCTTCTATCTTGGCGGTAGTGGATTATCAGGATACTATAATTACGATGGACGTGAAATCATCGCCATGCGAGGATATTCTGATCAGTCCATCACTCCGATGTATTACAGTAATCAGAACATAGGTGGAACAATATTTGCCCGTTATACTTTGGAACTGCGCTATCCTGTTTCGTTGGCTCCGACGTCTACCATTTACGTCCAGGCATTCTTTGAAGCAGGAAATGACTGGTTAGGAATGAGCCAATTTGATCCGTTCAATGTAAAACGTGCTGCAGGTATCGGAGCAAGAATTTACTTGCCTATGTTTGGAATGTTAGGCCTTGACTGGGGTTACGGATTCGACCCGATTCCTGGACTTCCATCTGCTAATAAGAGCCAGTTTAGCTTCTCTATGAACAATTCGCTGGATTAAAAATCCATCATTAGAATAAATTCAAAAGCCTTGTCGTTAATAAATGGCAAGGCTTTTTTGTAAATTTTAAAATCTGATTTTCTTGTTGTATTTTTGTGTGAGTTAGCCTGCTAAAGAAATTGATAAATATCATATTATGAAAAAAGAAAATCTCCGAAAGCTTTTTACAATTGCTTTTGTTCTGATATTGACTGGGATGTCGACCAAAACTTTTGCTCAAAAGGAAGCATTTATTGATTCTCAGTATATTTTAAACAATATTCCAGAATATAATGATGCTCAGGAAACGCTGAACAACCTTTCGGCAAAATGGCAGAAAGAAATTGCAGAAAAACATGATCAGGCACAGGAAATGTACAAAAAATTTCAGGCAGAGTCTATCCTGCTGCCGGCGGATGTTAGAAAAAGCAGACAAGCCGAAATCGAAAAAGCCGATCAGGAAGTCACAGCTTTGCAAAAAAAATATTTTGGACCAGATGGCGAACTATTCAAAAAACGACAAGAGCTAATAGGTCCGATTCAGGAGAAAGTTTACAATGCCATTCAAACTGTTGCAACTACAGAAAACATTGATTTTGTTTTTGATAAAGCAAGCAGTCCGACATTGATTTACGGTAATCCCAAATACGATATAAGTGATGCTGTACTTGATGAAGTGGGCAAAGTAATGCAAACGGCAACACCGGCTCAACGCAGGTAAGTAATTTATTCACAATAAAATTATTTGTGTTAAATTAAAATAGCTATTCAGGCTGAAATACAAAAATCTCTTCCTGAGAAAGAATGGAATATCATTCACTTGAAAAAAAACAGCGTTAAATGTCGTACATTTAAGGATTTTTATGATCTTTCACAACTAAAAAATTTTTTACATTTGTGCATTGGAATTTGGATAAACAATTAATAAATAATAATTTAAATGAAAACAATTAGAAAAGGATTTTTGCTTTTAGCGGTAGCACTTTTATTTACGGGTGTAGGATTTGCCCAACAAACTATTAAAATTGGCTATATTGACTCAAGTAAACTGATGGGTGAAATGCCACAAAGTGACACTGCACAAGCTCAGGTAAAAAGGTTTGCACAAAGTATGCAAAATCAGTTGCAATCAATGGGGACCGAGTACAAAAATAAAGTACAGGCTTACCAAAATAATGTAGGTACCATGTCTGATTTGATTCGCCAAACCAAAGAAAAAGAAATCAGTGATCTGCAACAGCGCATTCAGGCTTTCCAGGCTTCAGCTGATCAGGAAATTCAAAGCAAACAGCAAGAACTTTTCCAGCCTATCATTAAGAAAGTAAAAGATGCTATTGAAGCAGTTGGTAAAGAATATCATTATACATACATTCTCGACGTTTCACAGGGAGTGGTTCTGTATTACAATAGTACCGATGATGTTACAGCTTTGGTAAAAAAGAAATTGGGTCTTAAATAATTAAGACTTTATGCAATAAAAAAGCCTGACCAAATGGTCAGGCTTTTTTATTTTTTATTGAATTATTATTCCTGGTACCAGCTGGAATAAAACTTATAATTGCCGGCAATCCTATGAATTTCTCCTTCCAGAATTTTCTGATCCACTTCTTTTATTTTTTTTGCAGGAATGCCAGCATAAACACTTCCGGATTTTACTACTGTATTTTTGGAAACCACAGCTCCGGCAGCAATCACTGAGTTACTTTCAATTACTGCATCATCCATCACAATTGCGCCCATTCCAATCAAGACATCATCATGAATATTGCAGCCATGAATGATTGCGCCATGACCGATGGATACATTATTACCTATATTCACAGGCGATTTTTGATAGGTACAGTGAACAATTGCGCCATCTTGAATATTAACATTGTCGCCAATCTTAATATAATGTACATCGCCACGAATTACAGCATTAAACCAAACACTGCATCCTTTCCCCATTTTTACATCTCCAACCAGCGTTGCATTTTCAGCGATATAACAATCCTCACCCCAATGGGGTTTTATTCCTTTTATCTCTTTAATTAAGGCCATTTTTTTACTTTTTTGGATAATCGATGGAATAGTGTAATCCGATACTTTCCTTCCGGTTCATCGCCATCTTGATGACCAGATATGCTACGTTAATCATGTTGCGCAATTCACAAATTTCCTTTGAAACGATTGATTTTCCATACAGATCCTCTGTTTCTCTGTAAAGGATTTCAAGCCGGTCCATAGCCCTCTTAAGACGAAGGTTCGACCGAACAATCCCGACATAGTTGCTCATAATGGCCTGGAGTTCCTTTTTTGATTGGGTGATAAGGATCATTTCTTCATTCAGGACCCTTCCTTCAGCATCCCAATCAGGAACACCTTCCATAAAATCTATATCGTTCACAATATTTGATGCGTGTAATGCCGCGCGATGCGAAAATACCGCTGACTCAAGTAACGAGTTTGATGCCAACCTATTAGCTCCATGAAGCCCGGTACAGGCAACTTCACCGGAAGCATACAGATTATTGATGGATGTTCTTCCATCTTTATCTGTTTTAATTCCACCGCAGGCATAATGAGCAGCAGGAACAACAGGGATCATCTCTTTTGTGATATCAAGACCTATACTCAAACACTTTGCATAAATTGTCGGGAAATGGGTAAGAATTTCATTTTTGCTGATATTTCTTGCGTCGAGACACACAAAGTCATCGCCTGAAAGTTTCATCTCATTATCAATAGCTCTGGCAACAATATCTCGTGGAGCGAGAGAACCGAGTTCATGATATTTCTCCATAAATTCTTTCCCACTTCTGGTTTTTAAAACAGCACCTGAACCTCTTAAGGCTTCCGTGATTAAAAACGAAGGTTTCTCTCCGGGATTATATAAAGAAGTAGGGTGAAATTGAACAAACTCAAGGTTTTCCAAATGAGCTTTCGCTCTGTATGCCATAGCCAGTCCATCACCTGTAGAAACAAGCGGATTGGTGGTAGTTTGATAAATATTCCCCATTCCACCCGAAGCAACCAAAGTGGTTTTAGCCAGGATTGTTTCCACCTGTTTCGTATTCTGGTTGAGGGCATATACGCCAAAACATTTGATATCCGGACGACGACGCGTCACTTCTTCATTTAAATGGTGTTGTGTGATCAGGTCAATGGTAAAATAATTTTCTAAGACCTCAATGTTAGGGTGTTTCTTCGCTCTTTCACTAAGTGCCCTTTGAATCTCATATCCTGTACTGTCCTGATGATGCAAAATCCGCGACTCGGAATGACCACCTTCCTTTGCCAATTGATACTTTCCTGATGTATCCTTATCAAAATTCGTCCCCCATTCTATCAGCTCCTTGATGCGAACTGTTGATTCCGTGATGGTGATCCGTACAATTTCTTTATCATTGATGCCAGCCCCGGCAATCAACGTGTCCTGAATATGTTTTTCATAGTTGTCGGGGGAGTACATTACAGCGGCGATACCACCCTGGGCATAGGCTGTAGCCGTATCTTCCACTGACGATTTTGTGAGAATAAGAACCTTTCCAAATTCGGCTACTTTAAGCGCATAAATGAGGCCTGCACCTCCTGAACCGATAACCAAAAAATCAACTTTTCTTTGCATGATACTGCAATATTATAACCTGGCAAAGGTAGCTCAATTCAATTTTCGATCTCACTTTATGTAGCTTTTCTGCATAAAATTGCGGATTCTGAATTCCTCACCGGAGCAAAGGATATTTTAATATATTTGAATTATAAACGCTTCATTCTTAACCTGCCATGAAAAAAGTAAAATACATTATCATTTTAATAGTTTTGGGTGGAATTGCTTATGGCGCCAATTATTTTATCGCACGGGCACCCATTTTTACAGGCTATGCAGCCAAAGATCTGGCTTCATGGACCTTCTTGACCAATCGCACACAAGCTGATATTGAAAAACACGACTTAAGCTTTTTCCCGGTAAACCTGTCGCATAATGTAATCTATCCCAAGAAAAAAGAGGTGGTAAGCACATTTCTGGGGATGGCAAAGCAGGTTGCTGTCTATCGTCCGGGGTTAGGTTGTACACTCCTGGCTGATGCTAACAAGGACTCCGTCATGCAACAAAAAATGACAGAGCCTGTTCTGCCGACTGATCCGGATACCATTTATTGGCCCATGGGAGATAAAATGCGGGATTCAATTCCCCAGGGTGTGGATTTGCAAAAACTGAATGCAGCGATGGATTCCGCCTTTAATCAGGGAAACACCAGGGCTGTAGTGGTAGCTTATGACACTATTTTTATGAGAGATAAATATGCCAAAGGATTCAATAAGGATACACGAATTCTGGGCTGGTCCATGACGAAAAGCATCACCTGTTCGCTCATCGGTATTTTAGCGAAAGAAGGGAAACTAAACGTGGATGCACCTGCACCAATCAAAGAGTGGGCTGATGATTCCAGGAAAAAAATTCGGCTGGAGGATTTATTGCATCAGAGCAGTGGATTGCAATGGGATGAAAACTATGGCGATATTTCAGATGTCACAGTTATGCTTTACCATAGGGCGAATATGGCAAAATATGTTATCAATAAACCAGCGGTTTATCCTCCTGATTCCCTATGGTATTATTCCTCAGGAAATACGAATGTGATTTCGGAAATTATCCGTCGCACCATCGGAAATAATCAGGAATACTGGAACTTCCCACGCAAAGTGCTATTCAACAAAATTGGCATGCGCAGTGCTGTTTTGGAAACCGATGCCAGTGGAAATTTCGTTGGCTCTTCCTATTGTTTTGCTACTCCGCGCGACTGGGCAAGATTCGGACTTTTGTATTTACAGAACGGCACCTGGCAAGGGAAACAAATACTTCCGAAAGGATGGGTTAAATATGTTACCACGCCGGCGCGCAAATCCAATGACCAATATGGAGCTCAATTCTGGCTCAACAAAGGAACGCACGAAATAAAAGGTTATCCTGACATTTATTATTGCGACGGATTTCACGGACAACGGGTGTTCATTATCCCGTCAAGGGATCTCGTAATCGTAAGAATGGGATTGAATTCGGAAGGGCAGTTCGACTTTAACAAATTCGTCACTTCGATTTTAGCTGCTTTTAAGAATTAGGCTTAAGCCTGAAAACTGTAAAATATAAAGCCCCGGCAAATTGCCGGGGCTTTTCTTCTTATAGACTCATTACTTTTTACAATCCTAATAAAGTCTCAACCGGATCTTTGGCTTCAAAAAGCATCCTTTCGGGATGCTCCAGCATTTCTTTAACTTTAACCAGAAACCCTACAGACTCCCTTCCGTCAATAACACGGTGATCATAAGATAATGCTATAAACATCATCGGATGGATTTCTACTTTTCCGTTTACTGCAATAGGCCGTTCCACAATGTTATGCATCCCCAGAATGGCACTTTGCGGAGGGTTGATGATCGGAGTGGACATCATAGAACCGAAAACACCTCCATTGGAAATGGTAAAGGTGCCACCTTCCATATCTTCCAAAGTTATCTTGTTATCCCGGGCTTTAATGGCCAACTCTTTGATGGTCTTTTCAATCTCTGCCAGGCTCATCATTTCGGCATTGCGAATCACAGGCACAACCAGACCCTTAGGTGCACTTACTGCAACACTGACATCCACATATTTATAGGAAATAAATTCATCTCCGGAAATCTGGGAATTCACCTGCGGATAGAGTTTCATCGCTTCTGTAACGGCTTTGGTGAAAAACGACATAAAGCCCAAACCTACCCCGTGTTTCTGCTGAAATACTTCTTTGTATTTTTTCCGGATTTCCATGATCGGCGTCATGTTTACCTCGTTGAAAGTGGTCAGCATGGCCGTCTCATTCTTCACGGAAACCAGCCTTTGTGCCAGCTTCTTCCGAAGCATGCTCATTTTTACATGCTCTGCTCCCCTTCCACCGGGCCAACTGGTTACCGAAGGTGTTTTTGGCTGTGGAACATTTCCTTTATTTTCCAGATAAAACTGAACATCTTCCTTTCCGAAACGATAATGTTTGAAAAAATCCAGCAATTCCTGATCAGAGACTCCTTCCTGTTTCATGATCTTTCTGGCCAACGGAGAAACAGTAAGTTCTACTTCGGCCGGAGTTTCTTTCTTCGCGGGAGCTGATTCTTTTTTCTGAGGTTCGACAGGAGCTTTGGCTTCAACCTTTGGTGTTGATTTTTCTTCAGCCGGTTTCTCTTTTGTTTCTGTTTTTTCAACTATTGCGCCGGCAGCTTCCGTATCAATAGTAGCTATAACGGAACCCACAGCCAGGGTGTCGCCCTCTGCTGCCTGGAATTTAATCTTCCCGCTTTCTTCAGCTACAATGCTCAATGTGGCCTTGTCTGAATCAATCTCAACAATATCCTGGTCCTTTTCAACCTGTTGGCCGTCTTCAACCAGCCAATTTGCCAACTGGACCTCGCTGATGGATTCTCCCGGACTGGGAACTTTAACTTCAACTATCATGATGAAAATTCTTTTATTATTTCAAGGGTTTTTTCATTGAGTGGAATGTACTGTCCACATGATCTACATGTAACTCCTGTAACTCTTTCTCAAACGACTGCCAGCGATTTCCGATGCATACCATTTCACAATCTTTCTGCAAAAACGGACAGTCGCATTCCAAAAATGCCTTATCTACAATTTTTTGCTGACTAATCGCATGAAATTTCGATGACCCGGTAGCCGGACTTCCACTGGCAGGACGGGCAATCAGTTTTAGTTTAAATTCATCGCCCATCTCTCTTTTAATAAACTGCCAGGCTCCCATATTAGCAGGCTCTTCCTGCGTCCATACATAATCCTGAGCCTTCTTGTACTTTTTGACTATATTATCAATCGCAGCAGCAGGAAACGGGTACAACTGCTCAATCCTGATAAGAGCAACTGATTCATTATTAATTTTTTCCCTTTCTGCCAGTAAATCATAATAGACTTTACCGGTACAAAATACAATACGGGTAACCTTTTCCGGAACAGCTTCCTGGTCATCCATAACTTCCTGAAAGCCTCCCTTCGTAAAACTTTCAACAGGAGAAACAGCTTTGGGATGGCGTAATAAACTCTTTGGAGTAAAAACCACAAGAGGTTTCCTGAACGGGCGCCTCATCTGTCTCCTCAAAAGATGGAAAAAGTTAGCTGGGGTGGTGCAGTCAGCAATCTGCATATTGTTTTCAGCAGCAAGAACCAGGAAACGTTCCATCCGCGCACTGGAATGCTCTGCACCCTGACCTTCAAAACCGTGAGGCAAGAGTACAACCAACCCGTCCATGGTGTTCCATTTTTCTTCAGCACTGCTCAGGAACTGGTCAAAGATCGCCTGAGCGGTATTAGCAAAATCACCAAACTGAGCTTCCCAAATCACTAATGAATTAGGAGAAGCTAAGGAATACCCATACTCGAATCCTAAAGCTCCGTATTCCGAAAGTGAAGAATTATAGATTTCAAAAAGCGCCTGATCTTTATCCAGATGATTTAGAGGCACATATTTTTCATCGGAATCTTCAATGCTCAATACAGCGTGACGGTGTGAAAATGTCCCCCTTTCCACATCCTGCCCACTGATGCGAACAGGTGTTTTCTCCAACACAAGACTTCCATACGCCAGCATCTCGGCCATTCCCCAATCCAACATTCCATCTTTCAGAACCATATCGTTTCTACTCTGTTGCAAGCGAATACTCTTTCTGAAAAAATTCTTGTTCTCAGGAAGACTGGTAACACCTTCCGTGATTTTCAACAACATCTTCTTTGAAATAGAGGTGTCCGGGGAAGAAACAAAATCCTTATCAGAAGCTCTTGGAATATCTTTCCAAAGATCCTGAAGAAAACTGTTGATATTTGCCTTTTTGTGAGTCTTTGATTTTTCAAGGTTCGTCTCCAGCTTTTCATTGAAATGATCTTCGTCTGCTGCACACTCTTCATCCGTAACCACTCCCTGATCCAAAAGCTCTTGCTTATATATAGTATAAGCATCAGGGTGTTTTTCAATGGCCTTATAAAGCATTGGCTGTGTAAACCTGGGTTCGTCACCTTCATTATGACCATAACGACGATAGCATAGAATGTCTATAAAAACATCATTATGAAATCGGTTCCTGAACTCCATGGCTAGCTGCACTGTGAAAACAACAGCTTCAGCGTCATCACCGTTTACATGAAAAACAGGAGAAAGCGTTGTCTTTGCAACATCTGTACAATAAGTACTGGTCCGGGCATCTAAATAGTCGGTGGTAAATCCAACCTGATTATTAATAACCAAATGAATGGTTCCCCCTGTGGAAAACCCCTTTAGCCCGGACATTTGAATTACCTCATAAACCACACCCTGTCCGGCCATAGAGGAATCACCGTGAATAAGGATTGGGGCAATCTTGTTAACGTCTCCCTTCTTATATTCTCCAATTTTGGCGCGTGTAATTCCTTCTACCACGGGATCAACAGCTTCCAAATGAGATGGATTGGGAGATAACGTAAACTGAACAGGCTTACCCTTGCTGGTTTTCCGTTTTATAGTATACCCCAGATGATATTTCACATCTCCCAGCAATGCTTCATCCTCATATTCAACACCTTCAAACTCAGAAAAAATATCTTCAAATGGTTTTCGTAAAATATTGGCCAATACGTTGAGTCTTCCACGATGAGCCATTCCTATAACAAACTCCTCAATGCCCATATCCGTTCCTTTCTCCATAACAGCATCTAAAGCAGGGATTAAGGCTTCAGCGCCTTCCAGAGAAAAACGTTTCTGTCCGGGAAATTTTTTCTGCAGAAACTTTTCAAAGAAAACAGCTCTTCTCAGTTTTTTCAGAATAAGTTTCTTCTCTTCGACAGTATAATTGGGACGATTGTGCGTGGACTCAAAATAACTCCGTAACCAGCTGACAATCTCAGTGTCACGAATAAACATGTATTCCACCCCCAAAGAGCGGCAATATGTTTCCTGCAAAAAGCTCACAATATCTTTAAGTTTTGCCGGACCAATGCCAATCTCATTTCCGGCGTAGAAAACACGATCTAAATCGCTTTGCTGCAGGCCGTAATTTTCAATATCAAGTGTCGGGCGATAATCTCTTCTTTTACGAACAGGATTGGTTTTGGTAAAAAGATGGCCACGACGGCGATAATCCATCAAAAGGTTAATAACCTTGAATTCGTTTGAAGTCTCCAGATTTTCAGACTTTTTGGCCGGATACATATTTTGAGCAAACTCATATCCCTCAAAAAACTGACGCCAGCCTTTTTCTACAGATTCAGGATTCTCTTTAAATCTCTGGTAAAGCTCCTCAATAACAGCAGGATCTGTACTATTTAAAAAATTGTAATTATCCATTATGCTTACATGCTAATGACACCACAAAAGTAATAATTATTTAGGTTATTTAGAATAATTTTAAAGAACACTAGGAAAGTCATTCTTCCAAAAGAAGTGACTTCAAAACCGTGTATGGAAACGAAAAAGAAAAGTACAAAAAAATCCCGCATGAATTTATGCGGGATTCATAAACTTTCTCCGGGAAGGCTTATTCCGGATGTATCGCTTCAGTAGGACAAACATCAGCGCAAGCGCCGCAATCTGTACACAAATCAGGATCAATTTTATAAACATCACCTTCTGAAATAGCTTCTACTGGACATTCATCAATGCATGTTCCACATGCAGTGCACAAGTCCGGATCAATTTTGTATGCCATAGCTATTGATTTTATTAAGTTTTTAAAAACGCAGCAAAGATATAATGAATGTTCTTTCGGTCAAGGATATATTTAAATTAATTCATCAGATTTTCCGGGAGGTCTGCAAAAAAAGCCCGCATGCTTGCATGCGGGCTTTTTTAAATTCTCTTTTTCTGCTTGTTATGCCGGATGGATAGCTTCTGTAGGGCAAACATCAGCGCAGACACCATCATCAGTACATTTTTCAGGGTCAATTACATAAAAATCACCTTCTGAAATGGCTTCTACCGGACATTCATCAATACAAGCTCCGCAAGCTGTACAAGCATCAGGATCAATTTTATAAGCCATGGCTATTAACTTTTAGATTTAAAATTGAAGCAAATATAGGGTGATTGTCTATTCTTGTCAAAACAGAACGGAATTTCTTCATAATTTATAACAGTTTTAAAATAGTCTTAACAAAAAACCCGCACTTATAAGTGCGGGTTCTCTTTTTTTCCTCACTTTCGCATTTATGCCGGAGAAATTGCCTCTGTTGGGCAAACATCAACGCAAGCTCCATCATCGGTGCATTTTTCTGCATCAATTACATAAACGTCACCTTCTGAAATAGCGTCAAAAGCGCATTCGTCCATACAAGCGCCGCAAGCTGTACATGCGTCAGGATCAATTTTATAAGCCATAGTAGTAATTTTTAATGATTTATGGTGGGCCAAAGATAAAATGAAAGTTTAAAACCATCAGGAAATTTTCCGTAATAAAATAACAATTGGGCTAATTATTACTCAGTCTTAATAACGTCAGATTTTAAAAAACCCCACAAATTTAGACTCGTTTTAATTAGCAAAATCAGGCTGTTATTTGCTAACAATTATTTTGTAATGCATTGTATAATAGG